>NZ_JBLZRT010000006.1:0-38044 GCF_048564745.1 Microcystis sp. | reverse complement strand
ATATTTCGGATACTTTCATCAAGATACAGAAATCGCAGACGGCGATTTGGTCTGAGATTGAATTTGATTGCTGGTATCTACAATTACGAACTTCGTTACCGACAAAAGGATATATCTTGATTACTTTTGCAAGAGATCTACTGTTTCTGATTAAAAAAAACTTGATAATTATCATTGATAAAATCCCACAAGCAAAGAATAATTTGTTTATATCTTCGCAAAATATTCTCGTCAATAATTGTTTTTTTGCCATAATATTTACTGCACTTAACTAAATTAACAACGCCGAAATTGATCTACTAATAACAAGGAAAACTATCTGCTCTTATGGACTTTTTTATGCTTATTTAAACCACGAAAACTCCAGTGTTTGTGCAAGAAAAAATTATAAAACATTAAACCTGCACTCACAATTACTACCGATGCCATGTACCATAGTTTAAATACTTCTACCAAAATAAACATCCAAGCCACGTTAATTAATAAGCCAGAAAACATCACATTATAGTATTTTATCAATTCTGGGAAAAACATTTTTATACTTGTATTAAAAGTATAAAACTTATTTAGGCAAAACCCAATAAAACTTGTATAAATTAGAGCAATAACTACCGATGCAATGTAATGAAATTTGATTTTTTCAGTTAATAAATATATGGAAACAGTATAAATAATATTACAAGTTAAACCAAAAATAAAAAATCGTCGAAATTGTTGACTAGATAGTAAAGAACAAAATTTGTAAAAACTCTTTTGAAGTAGATTAATCATAATTTAGATTACTTTGGCAATAACTTGTTTTACACGATAGTAACTACTATATCGAATAGAGATAAACTGTCCTCACATATTCAAATCCCTCATGATCATAGTCCCCTTTCTGGGATAGGAACCACCCGCGCCCCTCAATTAGTGGCAATTTCCTGGGAACCATCGCTACTGCCATTATCGGCGATTAGCACCTCTCCCGCAATTTTCTGTCGTTCCAGATAATCTCGTGCTTTGCCGATACAGGTGGCCAGGGTTTCCGCCTCGTTGAGACAAGGCATGACGATCGATAATTCTAGAGTAGGTATCTGCTCCTTAGAGGCGGCATCTGCCATGACCTGATTTTCCAGCATAACAATGGCGGTGGAGTCGTTTTGCCCAAGAGTATAACAGGTTATGTACAGCAGTGTCCCAAATTGTTAGCAGACAATCTGCTTATTCTTTTTCCTCTGAGCGGCAATCTATATCTGAAGTTGAATGGCGATCGCTCGGCTGGACTCTCTGACTTTCTTGATTTGGCAATTTGACCCAAATTTTTGAGCAACTGAAATTCTGATGCTATCCTCGCCATCCCACCTGATTATTTGCTAAAATTCATGGCCAAATCTCCTTAACCCCAACTGACCTTACATTTGCTCAAAAGCTATCTGCTTGCTACTGAATTTTTGATGCGTCCGGGACGCATCCCACGGCCAAATATCGCCAATTTCCCCCTAGGCTTTGGGTCTTAAATAAACTAGAGACTGTTGCCAAATTAAAGTGGGTTTATCGTAGTGATCAACCAGGTATAGACAGTTAACATCTTGCCAAAGGATGCGACCAACGAGCAGATCATCGGTGCTTAACTTAATTTCTACTTCCCGTTTCTCTTGAATATAGCTCTGTACTTGTTTAATACTCGGCAGACCAGGATCGAATTGAGACATAATGAGTTTATCGATGAGGTGTTCATCCTCTATTATTCCTGTTGAGTAGCTTTTATTGACGATGAGAATCCCCTTCACCAAATATCAAGGCCTGGGCAATGATTTTATTTTGATAGATAACCGTCACAGTCCCGAACCCCTGATCACACCAGAAATGGCCGTGGCTATGTGCGATCGACATTTTGGCATCGGTGCCGATGGCGTGATTTTTGCGCTTCCCGGCCAAGCAGCAACCGACTACACCATGAGAATTTTCAACTCTGATGGTTCGGAACCGGAAATGTGTGGTAACGGTATTCGCTGTCTAGCCCAATTTATCGCCCGTTTAGAGGCTAACAACGCCATTGGCCGCACCTATCGTATTCATACTCTAGCAGGAACGATTATTCCCCGTTTAGAAGCCAATGAACAGGTAACGGTTGATATGGGACCGCCGCAACTACTAGGCAGTGAAATCCCTACCACTTTGGTCAATGGATCAGAAAAAGTCCTCGCGGTTCCCCTAGAGGTGGAGGGTAAAGATTGGTTAGTTACTTGCGTTAGTATGGGTAATCCCCACTGTGTCACTTTTGTGGATGATCTGGCCTCTATTCCCCTAGAAACTATCGGGCCAAAATTTGAGCATCATCCAGTTTTTCCCCAACGGACTAATGTGGAGTTCGTGGAAGTAATCGCGCCGGATTATATGAAGATGCGTGTCTGGGAAAGAGGAGCGGGAATTACTCTCGCTTGCGGTACTGGTGCTTGTGCTGTGGTAGTGGCTGCCCTATTGACGGGCAAATGCGATCGCAGTTGTACCGTAGAACTGCCCGGTGGTTGTCTTCAGATTCACTGGTCCCAAACTGATAACCGGGTTTACATGACAGGTCCTGCTAAAGCTGTTTTTGAGGGCATTTACACGGTCTAAACCAACCCGCTAGGACGGGGACTGAACTCCCCGAACAGCGCGACGGGATTGTTAATTCTTAGAGACTGGTAATCCAAGCAATGATTCCTTTACCAGTTAACAATTCAATGGCTAAAAGAGAGACAAAGCCAATCATAGCTAGTCTGCCATTCAATTTTTCAGCTTTTTTGGTAAAACCGAGACTGCTAGAACTATCAACGTACATTTTCGGTTCAACAGCAAAATTATTCAGTCTTCCTTGTTCTTCGGTGGTGTAGCCGCGGGCAGTCATGGGGAGGCTCCTTTTGTATGCTTATGTTAAGAAGTGTAACACATTGTTAAGTTATGTTGCAAGTTTTAACAAAAAATTTCTGGGGACTCAGAAAAACTCGATGAGGTGGTCAGTCAACGGCAGGGTTCTAGGCTGTCAGGGTAGTGCTATAGTTCTACCTTATCTGGGTTTATCGATAAAATTTTGCCTTTTTCTTGACAAATTAGTCAGATTGTGGTACCAAAGAGGTATAAACTCGATCGCCTGATCAAGAAAAAGACAAAAACTATCTTAAGGTTGCCAGAGGACTGCCGTTAAACCCCGTAGGGGTTAGCGGGGGATAAATTGCCACCAAAAGCGAACCCAATCCTAGGGAGTCAACTTGTCTTGAGGGAAGATGCTGGGAAGGGTAAGTGTGGGGAGAATAGGGGAAAAACCGCTAGGAAAAACCTGAATAGAATCTTAGTATATAGAGTGGCTAGTAGCCGTAAGTAACGATCGCGCTCACTGTTTTTGTAAATTCTATGGCAGAGATTAGCCCAGAGATCAACCTCATGCAGATAGCGACTATACTCAACCAATATCGATTTGAAATGAGAGGATACAAAGCGCAGGAATTAATCGAGCGCTGGTTGCCCACCTATTCGCTAAATTGGATTCGCATGGCGATTTTAGAAGCACTCTATCAGGGACGTTACAAAGTCATTTCGGTGGAGGAAATCCTCAAAATTTGGCACCGTCGCGGCCATCCTACCTTTCATTTTACGGGGGAATTCGAGCGATTGGTTTGTAAAAACCTGCCAGATTCCCAGTTAAATGGCAAAAAAACAGCAGTTATCCCTAAACAGGAAAAGATCAATATACTTTCTGCCACCCTTGAGCGGCCTTATCCAGAGCCACAAGCGGAAGCCACAAGGGAAGATTCTCTACTAAACTTAGAAACTTCTCTTTTTAATGATCCTCGCAAAGGTATGAGTGATCTGGAGGAATTATTCTCACAGTTAACCCCAGAAACGTCCAAATTCCTTAAATTAGAATCAGTACCTAAATCGCCTAACGGTCATGGAACTAGGGAGAATTTTTCGGCTAATTTTAAACCGGTAATCGATGAGTTTATCCCTTTGTTAGACCCTTCGGAATTATATCCCAAATTAAAAGCTGTGGCTCGATCGCAGTATAAGTAGGGTTGACTGAAAAAGTTTTTCCTAGGGGCAGGGTGTGGGGTGGTGGGGTACTGACACCAATTAATTCCCCGCCCTCAAGAAAAAAAAATCGCCTTGACGATTAGAATAGAGTTAACTTTTCCCCTCAAGGCTCTGCTCAATTAACTAGATTATGACATCCTCCTATTTTGGTCTAGAAACCGAAGAAAATAAACTAATTAACTCTAATAATCTCTCGTTCGCCGCTTCTCTTGGTATTCACGGCCTAATTTTAGCGATTATCTTACCTAATTTCCTCAATAATCCAGCGCAGGAGCCAAAAAAGGAATTACGCAACGTCAATCTGATTGAATTGAACCCTCTAGAGCAGTCACGTCTTCCCAGTCTTGACTCCTCCCTGTCCAGCTTACCCGGACTGCCTAACCTCAATTCGTCTTCTTCCTCTTTGCCTCCTCTCCCCCCCATGGATGGCATCCATAACAGCACCTTACCTCCTTTACCCTCGGTTTCTTCCCTTCCCCCTTTACCTTCCTTACCTCCTTTACCTCCCCTCTCCTCTTTACCCTCCGTCAATATCTATTCCCCTCCCGTGGCATCTATTCCCTCTCCGGGTAGATTACCGATTCCTCGCAATTTTCCCACTTCTACCCCCAGTTTACCTAGTCCTCCTTCTGTTCCCACGCTGCCAGAGAATAATAATCTGCCTAGGGAGACTAATAACCAACAGATGCCGCCTTACTTCGATCCCTACCAAGATAATCTAACTTTAGATAGATTGCGAAATTCGCCCCGTAGTGCATCGCAACAGGCGCAGGAACAATTAAACAATTCCTTGGCCCGCACGCCGGAGCCGAATGGTCAATCGCCCCTCGATGAACAGCGTCGTCAACAATTAATGTGGGAAATGCGGGAACGTTTGCGCTCCCTAGAGGCGGACAAAAGCAATACCAGTAACGAGGAGGCCATGAGAAATCAGGTGGATTGGCTGGCCAGAGTCCAAAAAAGTAATCCTAACGCCTTAAATGAACTAAATCAGCCCAATCAGGGCAGCAGAGGCATAACTACCGTCAATTTGACTGGTAATTATCCCGCCACGGCTTGTTCCCGTCAATTAGCGGGGACGGCGGTTTATGGGGTGACGGTGGATGCTCAAGGGCGCCTCAGCAGTGAACCCCAGTTGATTAAAAGTGCCGGCTTCCCGATTTTCAATCAACAGGGGGCTAGGGAAGTACGCTTAACTCGCTTTAATAATCCCAGTGGTGAGTCGAGAATCTATCAGGTGCGAGTCAGTTTTGCCCCTAACCCGGAAGTGTGTCGAGGTGCGATCGCTAATCCCCCAAAACCGGAGGGTAGTAACCTCAATACTCGTAACTCCCCCCCCGTAACGCCAGCAATTGAAACCCCGCAACCCGCCGTTAGTCCCCAACCGGATAACGTCAAGCCGCCCGAAACCACAGGTCCAAATCCAGTCCAAACCCAGCCAGAACCGCCCAAAGAAGCGATAATCGAAGAAAAAGCCCCAGAAGCTCCCCCCCAAACCCCCGCTCTCAATCAGCCGGAGGTTTCCCCCGCTAGTCCCCCCACTAGCCAAAATCCTCAACCCCTGAGCGAGGAAGCCTTGCCCCCGGGTCCGCCGGCGGAAGCTAAAACTGAACCAGAAAGTTAGGCCTTTTCAGTGATCAGTTATCAGTTATCAGTTATCAGATGTGAGTTTTAAGTTTACTGATTACTGAAAAAAACTCTCATCTCCCTAGTCCATAATTCGATCCCTCCTTAATCCCCCCTTAATAAGGGGGGGCCGATCCCCCCTTAATCCCCCCTTAATAAGGGGGGCATCTGATAATTTTTAACGGCTACCTACTTATTTTTACTTAAATGATTTCCACTTCCCAGATACCCGATTCTTTTGTCTCACCTTGCCGTCGCGCCTCGGTTAGTCGTACTACCAAAGAAACCGATGTACAGGTGACGATCGATCTTGATGGTAGCGGCAATTGTCGCGCCCAGACAGGAATTCCCTTTCTTGATCATATGTTGCAGCAAATCGCCTCCCACGCTGCGATTGATCTCGATGTGCGTGCCACCGGAGATCTAGAAATTGATGACCATCACACCAATGAAGACGTGGGAATCACCCTCGGACAAGCTTTACTGCAAGCTTTAGGCGACAAAAAAGGGATCGTCCGTTTCGGGCATTTTGTCGCCCCTCTCGATGAAGCTTTAGTGCAGGTTGCCCTCGATTTTTCCGGTCGTCCCCACCTCAGTTATGGTCTAGAAATTCCCACCCAAAGAGTGGGAACCTACGATACTCAGCTAGTGCGGGAATTTTTTGTCGCTTTGGTCAATCACAGTCAAATGACCCTACATATTCGCCAATTAGACGGGATTAATTCCCATCATATTATTGAGGCTACTTTTAAAGCTTTTGCCCGGGCGATGAGTGGGGCCATAGCGATCGATCCCCGTCGCGCCGGTATAATTCCCAGTT
Organism: Microcystis sp.; assembly: GCF_048564745.1. Lineage (NCBI taxonomy): Bacteria > Bacillati > Cyanobacteriota > Cyanophyceae > Chroococcales > Microcystaceae > Microcystis > Microcystis sp. The sequence goes on along the minus strand of NZ_JBLZRT010000006.1, from coordinate 31,542 downwards.
CTAAGGGAGTTTTATAGAAGCACTGCTTAACCGAATTAACGTTAGCTTAGAAGCCCATAATTTGAGCAACTTGGGTTAATTCGGGAGCAATCCCAGATTTTAGTTGGTTATTGCTGTATTTTACCGCCGAATCTGGGTCTTTTAGTCCATTTCCCGTTAAAACACACACTACGGTGGCCCCATCGGGAACCTGTTGATGCACTTTTAATAATCCTGCCACAGAAGCGGCGCTGGCTGGTTCACAGAAAACCCCCTCTTGGCCCCCTAAAATCCGATAGGCTGCCAATATTTCCTCATCGCTGACCGCGTGAAATTGCCCTTGACTAGCGTGACTAGCAGCCCAAGCTTTTTCCCAGTTAGCGGGGTTGCCGATACGGATAGCCGTGGCTAGGGTTTCGGGATGGTCAACCGGTTGTTTGGAGATAAAAGGGGCAGCCCCAGCGGCCTGAAAACCCATCATCTTCGGCAGTCGGTCACATTTGCCTATCTGGTGATACTGACAGAATCCCATCCAATAGGCGCTAATATTGCCCGCGTTACCCACGGGAATACATAACCAGTCGGGGGCATTACCCAAGACATCGACAATCTCGAAAGCAGCAGTTTTTTGACCCTCTAAACGGTAGGGATTGACGGAATTGACTAAAGTTACGGGATAATTTTCTGATAGTTGGCGGACAATCTTGAGGGCATCATCGAAGTTGCCATTAATAGCGATGACTTCGGCTCCATACAATAAAGCCTGGGCCAATTTTCCTAAGGCCACATAACCATCGGGGATAATCACAAAGGCCCGCATCCCGGCCCTTCTTGCATAGGCTGCCGCCGCCGCCGAGGTGTTCCCGGTACTGGCACAAATCACCGCTTTTGCCCCTTCTTCCTTAGCTTTCGAGATGGCCATGGTCATGCCCCGGTCTTTAAAGCTGCCGGTGGGATTTAAGCCATCATATTTGACAAAAACCTTGACATCGCGCCCGATTTGTGCTGAGAGATAGGGGGCGGGGATCAGGGGTGTATTGCCTTCTAGGAGGGTAATTACAGGGGTTTTACTGCTTACGGGCAGAAATTGGCGATATTCTTCGATCAAACCGCGCCAGCCGCCGATAGACGAGGATTTAGTGGGTGATTGGGGGATCGATCGAGAAATAATTGTCATAGCCTTAAGGATACAGATTTGATTAGATGGCCTAACTTCCTATTTTATCGAATAAGCAGGCCAAAAAATTAATCTTGATCGCCCGATTCAGATTCATGGGAGTTAAAACAGGGATGCAGGGAGATAAAAGGCAATAACAGCAAATACATGACCTTTTTAGGCAAAAAATTGTCATTTTATCGCTATAAATTTGGTTTTTTGCCTTTTTTGTCTTTCAGAGGTTGATTTAATTAGGGTTTACTGAATAAATCTAAAAACCTTCTGAAAATCGGTAAAACCCAACACCCACCAAGAAACTTTTTCAGTAAACCCTAATTAGCAGTAGTGCCAGATTAATTTCTTAGCTAGGATAGGCAAGAGGCAGCTGGAAAAAATTCTCCTGTCTCCTGTCACGGCTGCTGGCAGTAAATAATTTTCCACGCATCTGATGTTCAAACTCAAGCAACTATGTGTCAACTTTTAGGCATGAATTGTAATGTCCCCACGGATATCTGTTTTTCCTTCGAGGGATTTTGTGCGCGGGGGGGAAAAACCGACGAACATCGAGACGGTTGGGGAATCGCTTTTTTTGAGGGTTTAGGTTGTCGAACTTTTATTGATGTTAAACCCTCGATCGCTTCTCCGATTGCGGAATTAATTAAAAACTATCCGATCCATTCTACCAATGTTATCGCCCATATTCGCAAAGCCACCCAAGGAGAAATTAAACTAGAAAACTGTCATCCTTTTCGGCGGGAATTGTGGGGAAAATATTGGGTTTTTGCCCATAATGGTCATTTAGAAAATTTCTCACCTCCTGCGGGAGATTTTTATCAACCGGTTGGGGACACGGATTCGGAAAAAGCTTTCTGTTTAATTCTTAATACCCTGCGAGAGACTTTTCCCCAGGGCAAACCCTCCCTACAACAACTCTATCAAGTCCTAAAAACTATCACAAACTCTATCGCTTGTCAAGGAATTTTTAATTATCTTTTATCCGATGGTGAACATTTTTTTGCCCATTGTTCGACAAAATTAAGCTATATAATCCGTCAATATCCTTTTGCCCATGCTCATTTAATTGATGAAGATGTGAGCGTTGATTTTCAAGCTTTAGCTCATCCAGGCGATCAAGTGGCAATTATTGCCACTACACCCTTAACTGATAATGAAGTTTGGACACCGATTAATGCAGGAGAATTATTAGTTTTTCAGGAGGGCGCAGCAATTTTAAGTTAATCTTACCAGTGGTCACTTTGTCGAGATTTTTCTAAGTCAATTAACTGAGTTTTTAGCCCTAACCAATCTAATTGATGGGCGAGGCAATCTGAACCAATTTTTCCCGCTTCTAGATAAATGACTCGCTCGGCAAATTCCTCTAAAAAATCTAGTTGATGATTGACCATAATTATCGTCATTGAACTTTGATTATTTAATACTTCTAATAACCTGCTGGCCGTGCCTGTATCTAGAGCGGAGGTGGGTTCATCTAATAACAGTATGCTCGGTTCTAACAGCAAAGCTCTGGTAATTGCCACTAATTGTCTTTGTCCTAAAGATAATTCTAACTCCCCGCGCTCAAACCACTGTTCAGGAATCTTTAATAGGGATGTCCAACGGTCAATTCTCTGATTAATTTCCGCAGGAGTAAGTTTTTTTAATTGCAAAGGATAAGCGAGAGCATCTCGAACAGTCATCCCTAATAATTTCGACTCTTGTAGCAATAAAACTATCTGTTGTCGCAGGGAAATAACCGGTATTTCCTGAATCGATTTACCTTGAAAATAAATATTTCCCGTGCTTGGTTCCTGCAAACGATTTAACAATCGTAAAATAGTCGTTTTTCCTGCCCCAGATGCTCCGACAATAGCTAACTTTTCTCCTTGCTTGATGCTAAAAGTAATATCTTCTAACAGATAAGCGCTGCCGCGTCGGATAGCTAAATTTACTTGCTCTAGTTCTAAAATCAAGATCGGTCTTTTCCTTACTTAGTTCAAATTTATTATATAATGAAAATAGCCCAATGAGTTCGGCAGGTATTCCCCATGGTTAGTCAAGTTAACAAAAACGAGATTATCTATCCTGAGAGCGACGGTAAACCGATGGCAGATAATACTAAACAATTTCACTGGATAGTAACGATTAAGCAGAATCTCGACTGGTTATATATCGATGATCCCCAGGTATTTGTAGCGGGGGATCTGTTGTGGTATCCCGTGGAAGGCCAGCCGAAAATTGCCGATGCTCCTGATACGATGGTAGTATTTGGCAGACCGAAAGGCGATCGAGGTTCCTACAAACAATGGCAAGAAGATAATCTTGCTCCTCAAGTCGTCTTTGAGATTCTTTCTCCCAATAATACCTCCATCGAAATGGCCAAAAAATTGCTATTTTATGATCGCTATGGAGTCCAAGAATACTACGTCTATGATCCCGATGATAATAGTCTAGAAGCTTGGCAGCGAATTGGTGACAGTTTAGACAGTGTTAGTGAGGTTAATAATTGGGTGAGTCCCCGTTTAGGCATTCGTTTTGCCTTAACCGACGAGTTAAAAATTTATCGTCCTGATGGTACTCAATTCTTGTCCTACAGCGAAATTAATCAACTACTGGAGCAGGAAAAGCAACGGGCAGAAAATGAACGCCAACGCGCAGAAAATGAACGCCAACGCGCAGAACAGGTCAATCAGCAGTTAGCAGAAATGGAGGCAAAACTGCAAAAATATCGTCAACTTTTTGGGGAATTACCTAACTAGGGTTTGCGGCAAAAAGTTTTTCGGTGGGGGCAGGGTGTGGGGTGTGGGGTGTGGGGTGTAGGGTTTTACCCATTTTCAGGGAAAAAGTGCCTAAATTTCCCCCCCGATCACCCCAAGGTCTGGGACTTTTGGATTTCAAAAAGGTCTAAAAGCCTTATCCAACAAGGTTTTTAGATTTATTTAGCCAGCCCTAACTAAAATCTTCACTAGCGACGGGAGTATAACGAAAAAAGAGGACTGGTTAGTCCTCTTAACAAGATTAGTTTTCGCTAAATGATAAACACAGAATGATTGCCGGGCCTAGTAGGCTAGACCCATGCTGCGGGTGGTTTCTGCTCCGAGATAAACCCGAATGCTCAAGAAATCCGTCGGACAAGCGGTTTCGCAACGTTTGCAACCAACACAATCTTCCGTGCGGGGGGAAGAGGCAATCTGGGCAGCTTTACAGCCATCCCAGGGGACCATTTCCAGCACGTCGAGGGGACAAGCCCGAACGCATTGGGTGCAACCGATACAGGTATCGTAAATTTTAACGCTATGAGACATTGAATTATGACTCCTTACCGAGTGTTCTCCATGTTAAATTTCGGGTTTATCGGTTAGTTTACCTTACAGCGATCTGTTCATCGCTTGATCGGTGACATAACTTTAAACTCTGTAACACTTGGGGCTAAATGGCGATCGCTAGTTGGGGATCGAGTAATCCTAAAATAGCCTTAAAGAATTGCTTGCCAAGGTTACGGGGGGAACCGAAAAAGGTAATCTGGATCGCAAGATAATTTATTTCGTTTGCCAGTATGACAGAAATAGCGATCGAATCGATCCTACAGGAAAATCGGCTGTTTCCCCCCAGTGCCGAATTTGCCCAGAATGCCACCATTAAAAGCCTTGAAGAATACCAGCAACTCTACGCCAAAGCCAAGGCCGATCCCCCAGCTTTTTGGGCCCAATTAGCCGAAAAAGAACTACATTGGTTTGAAAAATGGTCAGAGGTTCTTGACTGGCAGCCCCCCTTTGCTAAATGGTTCGTCAACGGCAAGATTAATATTTGTTACAACTGTATTGACAGACATCTCACCACCTGGAGACGTAATAAAGCCGCCATCATCTGGGAAGGAGAACCGGGGGACAGCCGCACCATTACCTATGAACAGCTACACCGAGAAGTCTGTCAATTTGCCAACGCTTTAAAGGAATTAGGCGTTAAAAAAGGCGATGTGGTCGGAATTTATATGCCGATGATTCCCGAAGCGGCCATCGCCATGTTAGCCTGTGCCAGAATTGGTGCGCCCCACAGTGTAGTTTTTGGGGGATTTAGTGCCGATGCTTTGCGCGATCGTCTTAATGATGCGGCCGCTAAGGTGGTAATCACTGCCGATGGTGGTTTCCGCAAGGATAAAGTCGTTGCCCTCAAGGAACAGGTAGATCTGGCTCTAGCCGATAATAGCGCCCCCAGTGTGGAAAAAGTTCTCGTTGTCCAGCGCAGCAAGGAACCCATCAATATGGTTGCCGATCGCGATTACTGGTGGCATGATCTACAAAAACAGGTATCTGCTAACTGTCCGGCCGAACCGATGGATAGCGAAGATATGTTATTTATCCTCTATACCAGTGGTTCCACCGGCAAACCGAAAGGAGTCGTCCACACCACCGGCGGTTATAATCTCTACACCCATGTCACCTGCAAATGGATTTTTGACCTGAAAGACACCGATGTTTACTGGTGTACTGCCGATGTGGGTTGGATTACCGGCCATAGTTATATCGTTTACGGACCGCTTTCCAATGGTGCCACCACGGTAATGTATGAAGGGGTTCCCCGTCCCTCTAATTTAGGCTGTTTTTGGGATGTAATCGAGAAATATCGGGTTAATATCTTTTATACTGCCCCCACTGCTATCCGCGCTTTTATCAAAATGGGTGAAGATATCCCCAATAGCCGGGATTTATCCTCTTTGCGCTTACTGGGAACCGTGGGAGAACCGATTAACCCGGAAGCGTGGATGTGGTATCACCGAGTTATCGGTAAGGAAAAATGTCCGATTGTCGATACTTGGTGGCAAACGGAAACCGGGGGAATTATGATTACTCCCTTACCCGGGGCAATTGCCACCAAACCGGGGTCAGCAACCCTACCTTTCCCCGGTATTATGGCCGAAGTGGTGGACTTAGACGGTAATCCCGCCCAAGCGAATGAGGGGGGTTATCTGGTGGTCAAACATCCCTGGCCCGGTATGATGCGAACAGTCTATAAAAATCCCGATCGCTTCCGCAATACCTACTGGGAACAGATCGCCCCCAAAGATGGCCAATATCTCTATTTTGCCGGGGATGGTAGCCGTCGGGACGAAGACGGTTATTTCTGGGTAATGGGGCGCGTCGATGACGTGATGAGCGTTTCTGGCCACCGTTTAGGGACAATGGAGATCGAATCAGCTTTAGTATCTCATCCCGCAGTAGCAGAGGCGGCTGTGGTGGGACGACCGGATGAAATTAAGGGGGAAGAAGTCTATGCTTTTGTGACTCTCGAGGGGCATTATGAAGCGAGTCCGGAGTTAGCGCAAGCATTAAAAGACCACGTTGTCAAGGAAATTGGCATTATTGCCCGACCGGGAGAAATCCGTTTTACCGATGTGCTGCCAAAAACGCGATCGGGTAAAATTATGCGTCGTCTCTTGCGAACTTTAGCATCAGGTCAAGAGATTTCCGGTGATACTTCTACTCTAGAGGATCGATCGGTTTTGGATAAATTGCGCCAAGGTGCGTAATTTAATTGGCGGTTTTTCCTAGTAGTTAGGGTGAGGAATAAGAGTTAATCTTATCTCACTCTAACGGGAGTGATTCTCGGTGAACATATTTGCTCAAGCACCAAATCTATAGCTAATAATAATCCTCTTTAAAAGGTATAGGAGAATGGGAAGTGTGGAGTCGGTTGTCAATACCAAATTAGCTAATAAGCTCTCTTAATTTTTTGTGTGATAAGTTTAGATTATCTAGAAGCGATCAATCTTTGTGTCCTTTGTGTCTTTGTGGTTCGTTCCAGTTGGTCTCGCGTAGCGAGCGCGTTGCGACCGCCAGCAGGAATGTATCCTATAATATATTTTACCCACCTAACCCAAGAGAGCCGATCATACTTCATGTTTATAAGAAAGGCTGTAATAATTAAAGATAAGAGCGAATTGAAATTATAGGAGTTTAATCAATGACCACCACCACTACTACCGATAATGATTTAAAAAGACTAGAAGATTTAATCCTCAATGGACAGAAGATAATCGAACATCGATTCAACGAGATCGACAATCGACTCACTACCATGGACAATCGACTCACTACCATGGAAACTCGACTCACTACCATGGAAACTCGACTGATTGAGGTTGACAATCGATTGAAGGTGATCGAGAATGGACAAGCGGAAATGAAAGCTGATGTCAAAACTGTTCAAAAAGATACTACCGATTTAAAGATTGAACTCACGGAAGTTAAAGGTGATATTAAAACTCTTGATAGTAAATTTGATGACATGAATAAACGCTTAGAGAAAGTCGAAGGAACCCAAAAAAATCAAATTTGGACATTGATAACTGTCCTAAGTGGTTCCTTACTAGCCGTGGGATTTAGAAGTTTTTTTATCGACAATAATCCCTAATCTCAGCAAGAGAATTGCTATATAACAGTTTTATGAGAAAGGCTGTTAATTAATCGTCGCTGTTCCCTTTTCTCTTCTCTTAGCATTAACTTGAATTTTGTCTGGCTACTTCAAATGACTGATAACTAAATATTAATAATTATCGTACCTCATGAGATTAGGAAATTCTCTAAAAAAGCAAAAAGGGAAATATATTCCCTTTTTCTAGCTTTTATGGACCCATATCCTAAACGATTTCGGGTTTAACACCCCTTTGGTCGAGAATTTTCTGTAATTCCGCTTCGTCGGTTTTGGTCAAAGAAGTGCGTAACACTTTACCTCCGTAGGGGGCCACTTCATCGAGGACCTTATCGGGGGTAACTTTTTGGACGAGAACAAAGAGAGCAGATGTACCTGGCTGCAGGGTTTCTCCCAATTCCCGCATAAAATTGTCATCCACACCGATATCACTTAAAGCACCTCCCAAAGCGCCACCAGCAGCACCGAGGACGGCCCCTAATAAAGGGGATAAAAAGAGCATTCCGATTAATAACCCCCAGAAACTGCCACTAGCGGCTCCCGCTGCCGTTAAATTGACCGCTTGCTTGAGTTTAATCTCACCATCTTTGTTTTTAACCACTACGGCAGCATCTTCTAGCTCGATCAGATGTTCCCGTTGCAGCTTGGCCAAAGTTAAACGAACTTCTTCCGCTTTAAATTCGTCCTCATAGGCGATGACAAATAGATCAGCCATAGTTTTTCCTCGATTATTAACAAATAAAACCTTTATACACTACTTTTGCCGGATTAAAAGTTTGAGGTACCGGAGAATACCGAAAACCCATGGGGATTAGGTGTCATAAATACGCGCTTCAAAAGCATCGGGATTTTCTTGACAGTATTCCTCAAAATAGGTTTTTTCCGGTTTTTTAGCGCGTTGGTGTGCCAATTCTGCCTGTAATTCCTCAACAATATCCCAAGCTGCGGCACAATCGGGAGAATTTCCTCCTTTTTCAGCACAGACTGCCCGGGCAATATCTCTAGCTTTGATAATCTCCGCTTCTAAATCAAGACTGCGGGGCTTTTCGACGGCGTTACCTTTATGGAGAATGTCACTAACAGAGATAACACCGAGCAAACCGCCTTTAATTACCGGTGCGAAACGAATACCAGTATTAGCAAATAAGCGGGCCACATATTCAACCCCGAGGTCGGGATTAATCACGATGCAGGGTTTGCTCATCACTTCATAGACGCGCACTTTTTGCGGATCTTGACCGAAAGCGACGACTTTATAGACAATATCGGTTTCGGTGATAATTCCGTAAGCATCTTCATCGTGACGGCGATCAACAATGAGAGTTCTAATGTTCTTTTCTCTCATCAATTGCACCGCTTTGGCAACGGTTTCAGAACCTTTAATCTTGGCCACCTCCGTGGTCATAATTTCAGCTGCTTTCATAGTCATAGTTGGAGAAGTTAAGTTGTGCCTTTGTTATTTTAGGGTATAAACTGACCCCTAATACTGACGGCTGACGGCTAAAAAACTGATCCCCTATTAACGCCATTCCACCAGTTGTCGTTCTTGGACAACCAAACCATATACTGTCTCGGTTTGACGGGCTAAATTCGCCCAATGAAAGCGTTTTTCTAGGTCTTCATAGGCGTTATTAACTAATTTTTGGGCGTATTCGGGATGATTTAAAACCTCCAAAATGCCCCAAGCGAGGGAATCGGGATTATTGACCCGGGTGACAATTCCCGTTTGACCATGACGGACAACTTCGGGAAAACCGCAGGTATCGGAAACTACCACGGGAACCCTAGCGGCGAAACTTTCCAGGGCGACAATGCCAAAAGGTTCGTAAAGACTGGGAAAAACGGCACAATCGGCCACGGTTTGGAAGCGATCGAGGTTTTCATCGGACATAAAGCCCGTAAAATAACAATGATGCCAGATACCGAGATGCCAGGCCTGTTGTTTAAGTTTGTCGGTATTGCCGCCACCGATAATAACAAATTTAGTTTTAGCCCCAGTCTGAGCGAGGACTTTTGGGGCAGCGTTGAGTAACACCGAAACCCCCTTTTCAAAGGTCATGCGCCCGACGTAATAGACGATTTTTTCGTAATCTTCGGCATATTGACGACGAAAAGCTCGGTAATCAAAGTTAGGGTCTCTTTGCTTTTTCTCGGCCCGAATACCGTTATAAACCACATCGATTTTATCCCAGGGTGCGCCCAAGGCCCGATGGACTTCATGACGCATATAGCCGGTACAGACGATGACGCGCCAAGCATTATAGACGAGGGTTCCCTCTTTGCCGGCGATATAGCGTTGGGTGTCGGTGTGCAGTCCGTTATAACGTCCGTATTCCGTGGCGTGAATCGTGGCAATCAGGGGTATTTTAAAGAGATGTTTCAGGGCGATGGCTGCATCCCCTACTAACCAATCGTGGGCGTGAACAAGGTCAAATTTTCCGTATTCGGCGATTATTTTGCCGCCTTGTTGTCCCATGCTGTTATTCATGTTGACCACCCAATGGAAAAAGTCATTGCCGGGGGGTACGGGGACGCGGTGGATGTGAATACCTTCCACCAGTTCATAACTGGGGGCCTGACCGAATTCGATCGTGATTAAATGGACTTCATGACCGAGTTTGACGATTTCGGGATAGAGTTCGGCGACATGGCGGGCGATACCGCCCACTAATCGCGGTGGAAATTCCCACGCTAACACTAAAATCCTCATTTTTCCCTAACCTCGACCTGATTTAAGCTGGTAAGTAATCATTACATCCCCATGGTATCTATTTTGGCTCTGGTTTCTTCCTCTAATTGCCACTCTCCCTGCGCCAGTCTTAAGAGGATTTCTTGTCGCCACTTGCTTAATTGTTCCTGAAAAGCGGCCGTTTGTAGATCGTTGCGCCAGAAAATTAGGGCTGATTCGCCAGTTTGCGGATAATAATTTTTGCGCTCTCCAGCGATGCGGAAGCCAAAATGCTCGTAGAGTGCGATCGCTGACTGGTTCGATACCCTTACCTCTAGCGTAGCCCTTTCCAGTTGTCTTTGTACAGCCTTTTCAAGCAGTTTGTAGAGAAGCAGTTTTCCTAATCCTTGTCTTTGATAGTCGGGATAAATTGCCAGGAGGGTAATATGCGCTTCTTCGAGAATTGCCCAAAAACAAGCCAATCCGATCAGGGTTTCCTCCTCCTGGTCCGGGGTAAGAATTAATAATTCACTGTTGGGGCTGTTTAATTCCCGTTCATAACCAGATAGGGTCCAAATACCGCCGAGACTGCTGCGATCGAGGGACACCATGGCGGCAAGATGCTCTGATTTTGGGGTTTTAAGCTGTATTTTTGGCATTGATCGGGGAAGGGAGCAGGGTGTGGGGTGTGGGGTGTGGGGGGAGTGGGAATTATGAATTATGAATTATGAATTGGGGAAGTGGGGAAGTGGGGAAGTGGGGAAATTCAACTAAAACCCCAAAACCCCAAAACCCCAACACCTAAAACCTGTCTCCTGTCTCCTGAATCCTGTCTCCTGAATCCAATGGTAGATGTGGGATTTTTGCAGGAGTCCTATTTTCCGACAAAGATAAGCAAAAGTTATTTATTGACTGGAAAAACTTGAAAATATTTAAATTAACATTCCGCAATATTTATAAATTCTTAAAAATTAATTGAGAAAGATTTTTATTTAACAACGATGTTATAATGGTTACAGCGATTTTACTGAATTTCATAATGCGTTGTTTTGTGCTTTTTTGTCCAGCAAGGGTTGAAACCCTTGCCACACCTAGAAGGTGATCCTAATTAAGGCGGGTAAATGAGTCAATTTCACCCACAACGATGATCTTTTTTTTATGTAGTTTTATTGCAAAAGAAAAGTTTTTTTGACAAAAAGCACAAAGTATGATAAGAACCAACTTATTTCTGGCTGCGAGTAATTATTAAACCTCTTGCATAATTAGTTTTTCAGGATTCAAAAACGGTAAAAATAAGGATAAAATGGCATAAAGTGTGTAAATAGACTATTTAACTGATTATTATTCATTCTTAATTCTCCTGACTACTGACTCCTGACTCCTAACCCTAGCAACAATTTTTGGTTTTTACAAAAGCCCTATTGTAGAGGGGGAAAAGGGAAAAGGGAGAGGGGAGAAAAGCTGACGGCATTTTTTGGGCGGCCATCGTTAAGCGTTTTAATCTGGTTCTTAACATTTTGCCAGTATTCTCAAAATTGAATAGTATAGATTGGAATAACTCAATGTACGCAAACCTATGGATGGCAGCTTAATCCTGTTCAATATTCTCAATCCGCCGGTTTTGTTCTTTTTCTTAGGAATGCTGGCAGTATTTTTTAAATCCGACCTAGAGATTCCCCAACCACTGCCTAAACTCTTTTCTCTCTATCTGTTGATGGCGATTGGTTTCAAGGGAGGTTATGAACTAGCGGAAAGTGGCATCAATAACCAAATCGCTTTAACTTTGATTGCCTCTGTGGTTATGGCTTGTATCGTTCCCATTTACACTTTCTTTATCCTGAAAATTAAACTCGATACTGCCAATGCAGCGGCGATCGCAGCTGCCTATGGTTCCATTAGTGCCGTTACTTTCATCACCGCCAGTTCTTTTTTAGAAAAACTGCATATTTCCTATGGCGGTCACATGGTAGCGGCCTTAGCTTTAATGGAATCGCCGGCAATTGTAGTGGGTTTAATCCTGGTGCGAGTCTTTAAAGAGAAAAATGGCGAAGAAGAGGCGTTTTCTTGGTCAAAGGTTCTACATGAAGCCTTTTTAAATGGCTCGGTATTTCTCTTAGTCGGTAGTGTTATTATTGGTATGCTCACGGGGGAAAAAGGTTGGGAAAAATTAGAACCTTTCACTCAAGAGATTTTTTATGGTGCGTTAACTTTCTTTCTCCTGGATATGGGATTAGTGGCGGCGAAAAGAATCCGAGAATTAGGCAAAACTGGTTCTTTTCTCATCGGTTTCTCGGTGTTCATTCCCGTTATCAATGCTATGGTGGGGATTCTCATCGCAAAGGTTCTCGGATTTGAACAGGGCAATGCTTTATTATTCGCTGTTTTGTGTGCCAGTGCCTCTTATATTGCTGTTCCTGCGGCCATGAGAATGACTGTTCCTGAAGCTAATCCTAGTTTATACGTTTCTATGGCCTTGGCTTTAACTTTTCCCTTCAATATCATCATCGGTATTCCTCTGTACCTAGAGATGATCAAAATCATTGGCTGCGGAGTCTAAAAGTCCCGGCGGTTTTTAAATAATTCCTGTCCAAATTTTTCTCTTTCACTTGTCCCTTTTTTACTTAACTACCATGCTTGAATCCCCGCATCCTTCCCTACAAACTGTCAAAAAAGTGGAGATAATTGTTAGTCATGCTTTTCTGGAAGAAACCTTAAGCGTTCTTGATGTTGTCGGAGTTTCTGGTTATACCGTCTTTGGCAGTACTTCGGGAAAAGGCGATCGAGGTTTATCCTGTGATGACTTGGATTGTGATTATAGTAGTAGCTACATTATGACGGTTTGTAATAGTGACGAACAGCTTGGTCGTCTGATCGATAAAATCCAGCCTTTTTTAAAAAAAGCCGGCGGAATTTTTCTGGTAACTACGGCCCAATGGCTAACTCATTAGACCTCAGTCAGGAGAAAGATATTTTCTAGTTTAGAATTTATCTGTATCTGGTCTGGGACCAACAGCACCGGCGGGATTAACAAAAAGATTGCCCCCGGCTTCATTTTGGAAGATACAATCGATTTTCGGTTTGCCTTCCAAGGGTCCGGTATAACCAAAGGTATTCATCCGGTTTTTACAACTTTGTACCTGCTGTCCATCGACTAATTTTTGTTGTTCTAAAATTGACCAGTTATTGCGTCGCAAAACGCAACCGGGTTGCATGACTGGTTGGGTAACAAAAACATTAAAGGGGTTAAGAGTGACATAAACCCGCAAATCGGTGACAATGGCACTGGCCCCAAATTGCACGCATAATTCCGCATTGGGGGCGCTGCGATCAATTACTTCCCGGGAAGCGACGTTTTCGGGGCTAAAATTAGCGGTAGAACTGAATACCAGACCGAGACCCACTCCTAGTACAAAAATACCACCAATCAGGGCGATCATGGCATAGTTCAATTTTGCCAATAGGCCTCCGGGGGACGAAGCGCGGGAGTCATCGCCATAGGAGCGGTCATAATCACGATCACGCGATCGGGGAGGAGTATAACGAGGTCTTCTATTCATAGAAATTGCTGATGTGGCTGCTATGGCGGTCAGTCGTTAGCTATTAGCTTATCATTGTTCTATCCTAGCAACCCAGGGGATAACCGACAGGATAGGTTTAGTATAGGGCTATATAGTTTTTTTTGGGTTAGTATGCTATGGTGGATCACTAAACAGAGTAAGTCAGCCTAATCCAAGTTTCTATGCTAGATATTAGCTAGACAAATTCGGAGCGGAGGAACCACATTTGGGGGCGTATTTCTAGATTTTTTAGCCTAGAAAAGGATATCTCTCTATCCTAGCCCGTCAGCTAACTTCGTCGGCGTGGGGGGGAAGACTGAAGCATCACTACATTCCTAGTAATGTCTTGATCGGTTCAGTTATGTCGCTGGTACTACTTGATAGTCATAACTCAAAGGAGACATTGTTTATGGGGATTCTCATGTCAGCTTACCGATCACAACAATTTTAAGATTTTCTGTAGATAACCATATTTTCTATGGGTTTGCTGTACATTTTTCGAGCAAACTTTTAGTCCTATTGAGAAACCGAGAGTAAAAACAGGATCAAAAATGCTGGAATCTTTACCAATGTGGATTGCTGCGATGACTTTTATTGCAGTCATTGTGGTTATTATGTTCGAGTGGCTTCATATTACCGTAGCGGCTTTACTAGGAGCTTTAATCTTAGTTTTTACCCATATCATGACTCTCCAGGAGGCGGTGGGTTATATCAGTCGTAGTTATGCCACTCTCGCCCTATTTTTTGGGGTGATGGTGTTAGTGAGAGCCTTTGAACCAACGAAAATTTTTGATTATTTAGCAGCACAAATGGTGCTTTTAGCCAAGGGACAGGGCAAATTATTACTAATAGGGATTGTCGCCATTACTACCCCAATCTGTGCGGTATTGCCCAACGCTACCACGGTGATGTTATTAGCCCCGCTGATTCCGCCCTTAGCTCAAGATATAGGCGTGGATTTTGTGCCGCTCTTAATCCTGATGGTTTTCGTGGCCAACAGTTCCGGGTTATTAACTATTGTTGGTGATCCCGCTACTTATATCGTCGGTGATTCTATTAATATCACCTTCATGGAATACCTACAACGGTTGAGTTTAGGTGGTGCCTTGGCAGTGATTACCATTCTGGTTATGTTACCTTGGTTATTCCCCAAAATCTGGCGGACAAAATTCGAGCATTTAGAAGACTTACCCCATCCGAAGATTAATCATCCTCGCGTCTTGGCGGTGGGGGGAATTATCGTCTTTTTGGTCTTATTTTTATTCGTCGTTGGTGAATCTTTTCCCGTACCCATTTCTCCGGCGGCCGTTGCTTTGATGGGGGCCACTTTAGCCCTACTTTTAGCCCAGCAATCGAAAATCGATACGGTGCATAATATTCTCCGGGATGTGGACTGGAGTACCCTATTATTTTTTATGTCAATTTTTGTCCTAATTGGTGGCTTAGAAAAAACTGGGGTGGTTAATAGTGTATCGGGACTTCTGGCGATAATTTTAGGACAAAATATCTTTTTAGGTTCTCTAGTCTTGCTGTTTTTTGTCGGTTTTATTTCCAGTGTCGTTCCGAATATTCCCCTAGTGGTGGCCATGGTTCCACTACTGAAACAGTACCTTGTTAATGTTAATTTAGTCGGGACGGAGGTTCTTTCTCCCGATTATGCTGGTTCTTTTCCCCCGTCCGTTTTACCGCTTTTCTATGCGATGATGTATGGAGCTACCCTAGGGGGTAATGGTACTTTAGTGGGGGCTTCTTCTAATATTGTCGCCGCCGGCATCGCCGAACAACACGGGGGCAAAATTACTTTTCATACCTTTCTGCGCTACGGTTTACCGGTGATGTTTACTCAGTTAGTCGTCTCGGCAATGTATATGTTAGTTTTCTTTGTCTAGTCTATCTCTGGGGGGCATTAATGTTAAGTTCGCCTAAGATTGACAAAAACGTTAACATTGATTAACATTCCCCTATCGTGCTAGATAATCTGGATTGATCGGCGATCGTGAACAAAAAAATCTCTGTTTTAGCACCAGATTTATCCGGTGGTGGTGGCACAAGAGTCTATAAAGTCTTAATGTTCCCGGGTACAGCTAGACCCCACAAAGGTTTAGAAGATGTCTTAATCGCTTTAGATCAAATTGCTGATCCTGATTTTAAATTGGTGGTGGTGGGAGGTCGCCAAATCGGGGATGGTTATCTGGATAGTTTGCTAGAAAAAGGTCAACCTTGGTTAATTCATTTACCTGCTCAACCGATCAAGCGAATGACAGAAGTTATCGCCGCTGCCCATGCTATTATCGTTGCTCAGAGGGATGAAGCCACGGCTAAGGCCCAATTTCCGATTAAACTCACCGATGCTATGGCGATGGCTAAACCGATTATTTCCACTAAAGTGGCAGATATTCCCGAAATTTTAGCTGATATTGGCTATTTAGTCAAACCTAGATCACCAGAGCAACTAGCTGCTATGATTAGCGAAGTTTTTAATCATCTCGACTCGGCCAATGCACGAGGATTAAAAGCGAGAGAGCGCTGTATTGCCTCCTATAGTACCACCGCCAGGGCGACAACTATCTCTCGCCTAATTATTCCTTTGGAAGGAAAATATTAGATTGTAGCGAGTAGGATAATTGACCGTTCACTGTTTACTTTATTACTTAGAGCGATGAATCCTAATCAAATCCTCCTTAAATATACGCTTAAACACTGGATATTAGTGGTTTCCAGCATTGTTATCGGGTTTGCCAGTACCATATTTAATGGGGTAGGAACTGTTTTAGTTATCCCTTTGCTAATTTCTTTTATTAATCCCGAAAATGATCTCTTAAAAAATGCCCCCCAAATTATCAAAAAGCTGCTCTCAGTTTTTGAGATTTTCTCGGTCGATACTCGTTTTTTCTGGATGTTTGCGGCGATATTATTAATTTTAATTCTCAAGCACATTACCAGTTTTGTCAGTAATTGGCTAGGCACTTACTTGTCTTTGATTATGGCCAAAGATATGCGAATTGATTCAGTTATTCTGCTGCTAGAAGTGGATATAGATTATTATGTAAAAAGTAAAATAGGAGATATTTTTAATCGTTTCATGTCCGAGATTAATCGGGCTGTAGCATCAATAAGAAATTACATAAACCTGATTAAGGTTATCGCCACAGCTTTTATGTACTTGGCTATTTTATTATCAATTTCTTGGCAATTAACTATTCTTTCTAGTGTTTTGGGTGGCTTTTTAGGTCTGCTTAATCAATACTTTGTCAAGAGATCGAAAAAGTTTGGAGAGATTATCACCGTAACGGCTAAACAGCAAACTAATAAACTGTTGGAACTATTAACGGGAATTCGTCTAATTAAAGCAGTAGGAAATGAAAGATACGAATTAGAATCTATTGTGGAAGATATAGAAGCCCGGGAGAAAGCGGGTTTAGATGCCCAGACTAATAATGCTGTAATCGCTCCGCTCAATGAGATCGGTGGGGTAATTATTATTGCTTTAATTATTATTGCTGGTCGTTATCTTTTTAATGAACAAATCCAAGCCTTGGCGACAATTTTATTAACCTATCTCTATGTGCTTTTCCGGGCCTTGCCGATAGTTAGTCAAATTAACAGCGCTAGGGGTAGTCTATTGGGTGATGTTTCCGCAGTGGAGGTGGTAGCAGATTTTCTCATTCGAGAGAATAAACCATTTATGAGCAATGGCTCTATTCCCTATCAAAGATTAGAGACGGGTATTCATTTTGATAACGTCCAATTTTCCTATCCTGGCCATCAAGAATTAGTTCTCAAGGGCATAGATCTTTGGATTCCAAAAGGAAAAATGATCGCTCTTGTTGGTGCTTCGGGGGCGGGAAAATCGACAATTGCTGATTTATTACCACGCTTTTATGATCCTACAGCTGGGAGAATTCTTTTTGATGGTCAAGATTTAAGGGATTATGAGATCAAATCTTTGAGAAAAGCGATGGGAATAGTCAGTCAAGACACTTTTCTCTTTAATAATTCTCTCCGTTTTAATATTGCCTACGGATTAAACGATGTTAGTGATGCAGAAATTTTAGCAGCGACAAAAAGGGCGAATGCCTACGAGTTTATCTGCAAACTGCCGGAAGGACTGGATACGGAAATTGGCGATCGGGGAGTGAGACTTTCGGGAGGACAAAAACAAAGATTAGCGATCGCTCGTGCCTTACTGCGAGATCCAGATCTTCTCATTCTTGATGAAGCTACCAGTGCTTTGGATACAATTTCTGAGCGTTTAGTACAGGAAGCGATCGATGAACTCTGTCGCGAGCGGACTACGCTTGTGATCGCTCACCGTCTTTCCACTGTTCAAAAAGCCTATCAAATTGTGGTGCTGGACAAGGGAAAAGTGGCAGAAATCGGCAATCATGAGGAATTATTAGCTCAAGGTGGTCATTATGCCCGTTTACACGCTCTGCAATTTAGTGATAGCAAAGAGGCCGACTCTAAGAATAGGGAAGATGAGCAAAAAAGAAAAGCTTATTTATCCTACGAAGCGAGAAGCAGTCTTAATAGTCTTTTAGGTTCTTTGCGTCTAGTATCTGAGGATTTAATCGAAGATTCTCAGGAGAAACAGGAAATTTTAGAAGAATCCTGTAGTTCAGCTATGCGACTTCTCCACATTATCGAAGACTACGAGTATTCCTCGACTCGATAGATCTCCTGCAAAAATCAAAAATTGTCGTAGTTAGTGAGGAGTCAGGAGACAGGAGATAGGAGACAGGAGGAGAAAAAACAGAAGAGACAACTATCCTAAGGCATAAAATCTAAGATTATGTCAAATTTATCTGAGTTTTTAGATATCAAGAGGTCTCTGGAAAAAAACTCTTAATTTATACTAAAATAGTTAGTACAGATAGGCATCTTCCCAGACGGTGAAAAGGAATTATTTACCCTTGAAAACCACAGTTAAAGTCAGCACACAAACCCAATTACCCCTACATCTAGTTATCACCCATCCCCAGTATCGTTTTGTCGATTTATTCGCGGGAATCGGTGGGTTTAGAATCGCTTTGGAGAAATTGGGAGGACGTTGTTTAGGCTATTCAGAAATTGATAAACAGGCCATCCAAGTTTATCAACAGAATTTTATTAGCTATCTCAACAGCGATGAAATTGCTTTCGGAGATGTGAGTAAAATCAGCAATTTACCCGATAATCTTGATCTTATTGTCGGCGGCGTTCCCTGTCAACCTTGGTCGGTAGCGGGATGTTTACGGGGATTTGAAGATCCCCGGGGAAAACTCTGGTTTGATGTGATTAAATTAGTCCAGAAAAGTCAACCCAAAAGCTTTATTTTCGAGAATGTCAGTGGTTTGGCTAGTCCTCGCAATCGGGAGAATTTACAATTAATTATCGATGAATTAACCAGCTGTGGTTATCAAGTTTACTGGCAGTTATTAAATGCCTACGATTTTGGTTTACCCCAGAATCGCGAGAGAGTTTTTATCGTAGGAATTAGAAAAAATATAGATAACTATGAGCGGTTTAAATTTCCCTTACCTTTGGGTATCCATCCGAAGGTTTTAGATATTTTAGAAGACATCAAAAATATTCAACCCGTCGAGAAAGTTAAGTTATCAGCAGATACTTTATTTAATGGTTTTGTGCCTCCATCGAGAACTCGTTTTCAAAAAGAAGATGAATTAAATGACTTCTTTATTTTTTCTGATTTAAGAAATGGCCACACAACTATTCATTCTTGGGATATTATCAAAACTACGGAACGACAACAAAGTATCTGTTTAGCTTTGCTGAAATTAAGACGCAGTAAAAAGTATGGCGAAAAAGATGGTCATCCCGTGGCTTTTTCTACTTTTTTGGAAATTATACCCGACCTAAAAATTGAGGAACTAAATCAGTTAGTTTCTCTCGGTATTTGTTGGCAAACGCAGGAGGGTAAGTATGAATTCATTAACTCGAAAAACATGACGGGAATTAACGGCATTTATCGGATTATTTTACCGACGGCCGATATTATTCCTACCCTAACCGCTACGGGTGCTAAAGATTATATTGCTACTATTTCAATTACCGCTACTCATCCCCAAGAATACAAACAATTGTTTTTAAAGAAAATCTATAAACCCAAAAAGTTTCGAGAAATTACTCCCCAAGATGCGCGTAAATTACAAGGATTCCCCGATAATTTTATCTATCATCCACAGCCGGCTATCGCTAAAAAACAATTCGGAAACGCTGTTCCTATCACTGTAGTGGAAGCAGTGGCTAGAAATTTACTAGAAATAATTCGGACTGATTATTAGACTGCGGGATACTGACTCATATTAAAATATTTAAAGGCTTAAAAATCAAATCTTCTTTGGGAATGGGTTGATGATCAGCTATCAAACTTTCGAGGTACAATTCCATAGCTTCTGTAATATTGACAATCGTTTCTTCAAAAGTGTCTCCTTGAGAATGACAACCTTGAAGCACAGGACAAAAAGCGTGATAACCACCGTCTGATTCTTTTTCTAGAATAACGGTGTAGTTATAAATTTGTTTGGTATTATCACTCATAACACTATCAGTTGTGGATTGTAAATTATCCTAGCATAGACTTTTTTTAATGACTTTTCCCGGAGCGATCGATTTTTTGAGCGGATTAACTCCCCAGCTAAACTAGAATAGAAAGATAGGAAAGCGATCGAAATTAGAATGACGACCGAAATTGAAAAAGAACTAGAAACCGGCGAAGCTGTCTTGGAAAAACGGCGAAATTTTGCCATTATCTCCCACCCTGACGCGGGAAAGACCACCCTGACCGAAAAACTGTTACTATACGGGGGTGCAATCCATCAAGCGGGTGCAGTCAAAGCAAGACGCGACCAACGCAAAGCCACCTCCGACTGGATGGAAATGGAAAAACAACGGGGAATTTCGATTACTTCCACGGTTTTACAGTTCGATTATCGTGATTTTCAGATTAATCTCCTCGATACTCCCGGCCACCAAGATTTTAGCGAAGATACCTATCGTACCCTAGCCGCTGCCGATAATGCGGTGATGTTAATCGACGCGGCCAAAGGTTTGGAACCCCAAACGAGAAAACTCTTTGAAGTGTGCAAACTGCGGCAGTTACCCATCTTTACCTTTGTTAACAAAATGGATCGCCCCGGCCGCGAACCTCTGGATTTATTGGACGAAATCGAGCGAGAATTAGGATTACAGACCTATCCCGTCAATTGGCCGATCGGAATTGGCGATCGCTTTCGGGGAGTTTTTGATCGAGCCACCCAGACCATACACCTGTTTGAACGTCGCTCCCACGGCTCTCAGGAGGCGCAGGAAACCGTGATCGAGCTTGGCGACCCCAAAATTGAGGATTATCTCGAAAAAGACCTGTATTACCAGTTAAAAGAGGATATAGAACTGCTCTCGGAATTGGGTGCGGAATTGGATTTGCCAGCAGTCCACGCAGGAGAAATGACCCCGATCTTTTTTGGTAGCGCCATGACCAATTTTGGGGTGAAATTATTCCTAGAATCCTTCCTCGACTATGGATTGCCACCCAGAGGACGCAATTCCTCCCTCGGTGTCCTTGATCCCACCTATCCCGATTTCACCGGTTTTGTCTTCAAACTGCAAGCAAACATGGATCCCAAACATCGGGACCGGGTAGCCTTTGTGCGGGTATGTACGGGGAAATTCGAGAAGGATATGGTAGTAAACCACGCTAGAACAGGTAAAACTATCCGTTTATCCCGTCCTCAGAAACTTTTTGCTCAAGATCGCGCAGTTATTGAAGAAGCTTATCCCGGAGATGTGATCGGATTGAATAACCCCGGGGTCTTTGCGATCGGTGATACGATTTATATGGGTAAAAAGCTCGAATACGAAGGTATTCCCTGTTTTTCCCCGGAATTATTCGCCTATCTCAGAAATCCTAACCCTTCCAAGTTCAAACAGTTTCAAAAAGGAGTCTCGGAATTACAGGAAGAAGGGGCCGTACAGATATTATCCTCGATCGATGAATTTAAACGCGACCCGATTTTAGCCGCCGTCGGTCAATTACAGTTTGAAGTGGTGCAATTCCGTCTTTTAAGCGAGTACGGAGTCGAAACTACCCTCGAACCCCTAGCCTATAGTTTAGCCCGTTGGGTCGCCGGGGGTTGGGCTGCTTTAGAAAAAGCAGGTAAACTCTTTAATACTTTAACCGTCAAAGATTATTGGGGCCGTCCCGTCTTATTATTCAAAAATGAGTGGAATTTACAGCAAGTCAAAGAAGATCATCCCTCTTTGCAATTAAACTCGATCGCACCGGTAGGATCGGGAGTAGAACCGCAATCCTAACCATTAATCCCCCAAGACAATTACCGAACTGGTCAGGATAAGATAGCGACCCCCAGACAACTACTCTAAAGTGGAAGTGGTCAGAAAGTCTCGATCTTTCCTAACACTCGGATGTCTCAAAGCACTATCGTTGACGAGTCCCTCACCATTAGAAAAAGTCCTCCTGTCAATTCCCGAATTAATCCCTGTTTAATTCGCTTTTGTTATTTTCTGGGAAATTATCTGGTTTTACCGGCTTTTTTCGGCAAAATAACGGTGACAGGCCGGGAAAATATTCCCCTAACGGGGGGGGTCATCCTTGCACCTACCCATCGTTCCCGTTGGGATGCGCTGATTTTACCCTACGCGGTGGGACGTTTAGTTAGTGGACGGGATTTGCGCTTTATGGTTTCCGCTAACGAGATGAAAGGGGTACAAGGTTGGTTTATCCGACGTTTGGGGGGTTTTCCCGTCAACACCGATCACCCCGGTATGGGTAGTCTGGTGCATAGTGTCGAACTTTTAGCTGCGGGGGAAATGGTGGCGATTTTTCCGGAAGGGGGTATCTCTCGTGATCGAGTGGTTCATCCCCTGAAACCGGGGGTAGCGCGGATCGCGTTGGAAGTTAAGACTATGAAACCCGATGCAGATATCAAGATTTTGCCGGTAAGCATTAGTTATAATCAGCCTTACCCCGGATGGGGAAGCGAAGCGACAGTAAACATCGGTCAAGGGATTAATGTGCTTGATTATCAACAAAATTCGCTAAAACGGGAAACTGTCCGCTTAACCAAAACCTTGAGCGATCGCTTAAAACTTCTCCACGAGGATCAATCACCTTAATCAGCTGTTGACTATCTACCGCACAAGTGGGATTTCAGGGACGGATTAAAATGATTGTTTTAACTATTTTTAAGTAAAAAAGTAGCTTTTCTAGTTTAAATAAATAATATCTTGTTTTTTTCTGCTTCTAGCTCCTGAATACTGCCTCGGAAACCCATCAGATCAGGGAAGATGTCCGATTACAGCAGAGGGTCTAATGATAGAATGGGCATCAGCGAAAGTAGTTTGTGAGCGAAGTGATCCGATGCAGTTCCAAATCCAGCCCGACAGTGAAATACCCGCCTCTAAGCAATTATTTGACCAAATTCGCTTCGCTATCGCCTCTCGTCAGTATCCACCGGGCCATCGTTTACCTAGCACCCGTCAACTAGCTATGATCACGGGATTACACCGTAATACGATAAGTAAAATTTATCAACAACTGGAAGACGATGGGTTAGTAGAATCGATAGCAGGTTCGGGGATTTATGTCAAGGCTCGCGGGCATGAAAACGATAATTTATCGGGTTCACCCCTATTGGAACAAAATCCAGAAATAGGCCGACTAATTCGCCAGAGTTTGGCTGGTTTTCTCGCTCAAGGTTTAACTTTAGAGCAAATTCGCGAGTTATTACTGGCGGAAATCGATTGGCGATCGCAGTGTAGTTCTCAAGTTCTTGTCACCATTCCCCGTCACGATTTGGGTGCAGGGGAACTAATGTTGAGAGAATTAGAGCAATCCCTCAAAATTCCCGTCCAATTAGTGGCAATGGAGGATTTAGCCCAAGTTTTAGCCAATACTAAATCTGCCACTGTTGTCACCAGTCGCTATTTTATCAGTGTGGCGGAGGAAATTGCTGCTCCTTTTCAGCTGCGAGTCATTCCCATCGATATCTACGATTACAGCAAGGAATTGGCATTAATCAAAAAATTACCCACCGATAGCCGTTTGGGGATTGTCAGTATTAGCACCGGTATTATTAAGGTGGCCGAAATTTTAATTCATAGTTTACGGGGCGATGATTTATTAGTTATGTCTGCCCAAATTCATGAAACGGATAAGTTAAGAGTTTTAGCTCGAACTTCCCAGACAATTATCAGTGATCAAGCGAGTTATACTTTAATTAAAAATCTGATTAAGGAAGTGCGATCGGATTTAATTCGTCTGCCAGAAATTATCTGTAGTGATAATTATATTGGGGATAAATCAATTCAATTGCTCAGACGAGAATTAGGATTAGGTGGTTAGATGATAAGCTAGGACACATTTTAACCTCTGAATCTCCCCCTTGCAAGAGTGCCTTATCTCAACAAGCAATTTAAATGCGCGGGCAGCTTAACTTTAAAATTTATTTTAGTCTATGGTTACTATTGACAATGACCTAGGGCAAATCGAGAATAAAAGCGAAAAAAACTTTTAAGAAGTATTAACTTTTTTAGTACAATGGGGCAAGAATAGGGATAAGCTCAATTTTTCACTCTCGGACGAGGTTAGATGAAAAGTGCTGAATGTTTAACGGTATCCCCCGGTGAACCGCTTACCGATTGGCAAAAACTGGGATTAGATTTGGTGGCTCGTTGGCAGGGACGAGATGTTATCCTAGCGATCGATCTTACCGGTAGTGTTAACTTTAATGATGAAGGACGCACGCGCCTCGGTCAAATTATTCGCGATAGTTTAAAAAATAACGATTCCGTTTATCTTGAATGTCGGGGTGAAGACCCTCGCTTTTAGCGACGGGATGAAACCCCGACCAGTATAAAACAGCACTTCGACAAGCTCAGTGACACGAAGCACGACATTTCGACACATTTCGACAGGCTCAATGTAAAGGCTCAATGTAAAAGCTCAATGTTCACTAAAATCTTGACAATTTGTGCTATACAGGTTAACATAAAATAAGTTGTTTGAGGTCGATAAACAATGATTGTCTTAGAAATGAAAGCCGTGGTCAAACCAAGTCAATGTTCTGCCATTGATGAAGCTATTCGTACAGTACAATTCATCCGTAATAAGGCTTTAAGGCTTTGGATGGATGCCAAGAGAGAAGACACAATCGATAAATATTCTCTCAATAAATATTGTGCAGTTCTCGCCAAACAGTTCAAGTTTGTCGATACTCTAAATTCTACGGCCAGACAAGCATCGGCCGAACGAGCTTGGTCAGCTATTGCCCGTTTCTATGATAATTGTAAGAAAAAGGTTAAAGGAAAAAAAGGTTATCCTAAATTCCAGAAAAATAATCGTTCTGTGGAATATAAAAACTCCGGATGGAAACTATCGGAGGATAGAAAGAAAATAACTTTCACAGACAAGAAAAACATTGGGACGGTTAAACTAAAAGGAACTAGAGACCTAAACTTTTATCCTATAGACCAAATTAAACGAGTTAGAATTGTTAAACGAGCGGATGGTTACTATGTCCAATTCTGTCTAAGCGTTGATATTCGGGAATACGCAAAACCCCTAGAACCAACAAAAAGATGTGTGGGATTGGATGTAGGTTTAAAAGTTTTCTACGCTAATAGTGATGGGGAAACGGTAGAAATACCGCAATACTATCGCAAGGCAGAAAAAACAAAAAAACCACACAAACCCAACAAGACAAAAAACAAAACAAAACCACAACCACACACAAACAACAACCAAAAACCAACAAACACAAAACCAACAAACCAAAAAACACAAACCACCCAACCAAAAGCCAATCACCAAAAAGACCCATTGCGCTAAAATAAAACTAACCATTTCATCGCAAACCAAAACTTAAATATTCAAACCATGGTAAAAAACTCTAAACTTGCTAAATCTATTAATGATGTGGCTTGGTCTATTTTTCGACAATGGTTAGAATATTTTGGTTTTAAATATGGTAAGGCTACGGTAGCAGTAGCCCCCCATAACACGAGTCAAAATTGTTCTAATTGTGGTCAAAAAGTCCCTAAATCTCTATCTACGAGAACCCATACTTGTCCCCATTGTGGTTATGTAGAAGATAGAGACATTAACGCCGCTATCAACATTCTCAAAAAGGGACTAAGTACGGTGGGACACACCGAAACTAATACGCTTGGGGAGAGATTCCCTCTGGTTTGGCTGGATACGTCCTGCCAGATTAAGGAAACTCAGTGAACCAAGAATCCCTCGCTTTTAGCGATGGGAGTGTCAAAAAAAATAATATCTCCTGCAAGAATCAAAAATCTTCAGTAGCAGACAAAAGATAAGAGATAAGGGACTTGCGTAGGAATAATATCCCAGCCAGAAAATCGCTCTGTAGAAGAACCAGACCAGCCAGATGGCACATTATCAAAGCGCAAGTCCCTAACACCTCGAAGGCTCTCCCCCTACTTAGGGTGATCAGCAAACCTGATCGATCGGAGGGCGCAAGCATTGCGCCCCTACAGTAACGGATTTTGTCCACAATGTAGGGGCGAACTGCGTTCGCCCAAAAGGTACATTATCAAAGCGCAAGTCCCTAACTATCCTATTCATAAAACCTAAAATTATGTCGAATTTATCCGGGGTTTTAGATATTTTCACCCGATAGCGGCTCGATAACTTACTTTTGCAGGAGATCACTGATCCTCTTGCCCTATTTTGGTAAAATCAACTATAATGGGGAGAAGTTAATTTTTGCCAAGCTTGAGCAGAGTTAAACTAATCCCTCAGTGAGCAAGCAATTGAATTCTATGCTTAAAATTGCCCTTTTTGGAACCAGTGCCGATCCTCCTACTGCCGGTCATCAAGCCATACTAAAATGGTTATCGGAACAGTACGATATTGTTGCGGTTTGGGCCGCCGATAATCCCTTTAAAAATCATCAAACCAGTCTCGAACATCGTCTGAGGATGTTAAATTTGCTCATCCGGGATATTCAACCCCCAAAGGATAATATACAACTGCGACGAGAATTAAGCGATCGACGTAGCTTAATTAGTGTGGAAAAAGCGCAAACAATTTGGGGAGAACAGGAGGAATATACCCTAGTCATTGGTTCCGATTTAGCCGGACAAATTAAGCACTGGTATCGTAGCCAAGAATTACTAGAAAAAGTCAAAATTCTCGTGATTCCTCGTCCAGGCTATCCTATTAACCAAGATGATATTGAACAACTGCAAACATTAGGGGGTGATTGTCTGATTGCCGATGTATTTGCTCCGGCTGTATCCTCAACAGATTATCGAGAAAAAGGCGATAAACAGGCTGTTCCTGCACCGATTAAAGATTATATCGAAGGTGAAAAACTTTACGCATGAAACCGCAAAATACCCTAGATAATAAATCTCTAGCTGATTTTAAGGTGGGAGTTGATAACGTGATCTTTTCCGTTGATACCCAATTAAATCGGCTGCTGGTGCTTCTGATTAAACGACGGGAAGAACCTTTTAGTAATTACTGGAGTTTACCCGGGACTTTAGTTAGAAATGGGGAATCACTGGAAACGGCAGCCTATCGAATTTTAGCCGAGAAAATTAGTGTCAATAATCTCTATCTAGAACAGTTATATACTTTTGGCAGTCCAGAGGGAGATTCCCCAGCAGCGGCCGAGAGTTTTAGGAAACGTTATCTATCGGTGAGTTACTTCGCTTTAGTGCGGTTTGAAGAAGCAAAGTTAATCACTGAACGGGATTATAATATCACTTGGTATATGATTGATAAAGTGCCAGATTTAGCCTTTAATCACGGTCAAATTTTGGAATATGGCTGGCGAAGATTACGCAATAAAGTAGAATATAGTCCCGTCGCTTTTGAGGTTTTACCAGAATTATTTACTTTAAATGATCTTTATCAATTTTATGAGACAATTTTAGGTAAAAATTTTAGTGATTATTCTAACTTTAGAAATCGGCTATTGAAATTAGGATTTCTCAAGGATATGGGTTTAAAAGTTTCTCGTGGTGCCGGTCGTCCTGCTAGTTTATATCGCTTTGATGAAAAAGCTTTTGCTCCCTTTAAAGAGCAACCGTTAGTTTTTGTTTAAATAGGAAAAAATATGAGAATTGCTATCGCTCAATTAAATCCCATTGTTGGAGATATCGAAGGAAATGCCCAAAGAATTTTAGAGGCTGCTCAAACGGCATTTAATCAGGGAGCGGAATTACTTTTAACCCCGGAATTATCCCTCTGTGGTTATCCCCCCAGAGACTTGTTATTAAATCTGGGTTTTGTGGAGAAAATGTCTCGACAATTGCAATTATTGTCCCAACAATTACCAGAAAAGTTAGCCGTCTTAGTCGGTTTTGTCGAAAAAAATCCCTCGGCAACGGTCAGGGGAGAAAAGCCGCTATTTAATAGCATAGCTTTGTTGAAAAGTCAAGAAATTAAACAAATTTTTACTAAACGTTTATTGCCTACCTACGATGTTTTTGATGAGGATCGTTACTTTGCTTCTGGGAAAGAAAGTCAATATTTTCAACTAACAGAAAATAATGTAAAAATCGGTGTAACTATCTGTGAAGATGTTTGGAATGATGAACAATTTTGGGGTCAGCGTCAATACGCGGTTAATCCCATCGCCGATTTAGCTAATTTGGGAGTGGATTTAATCGTTAATCTTTCCGCTTCTCCCTACAGTGTCGGTAAGCAAAAATTGCGAGAATCTTTATTATCCCATAGTGCCACTAGATATAATTTACCTATAGTTTATGTCAATCAAGTGGGAGGTAATGATGATTTAATTTTTGATGGTGACAGCGTGGCTTTTAACCGACAAGGAGAAGTGATTTATCGCGCTCAGACATTTACTTCTAGCCTAGAATTGATCGAGTTTAATCAGGATTTGTTACCCGCAGTTATTCATCCTTTACCTGTCAATGAAGATGAGGAAATTTATCGAGCCTTAGTCTTAGGAGTGCGAGATTATGTGCAGAAATGCGGTTTTAAACGGGTAATTTTCGGCTTGAGTGGTGGCATTGATTCCAGTTTAGTTGCCGCTATTGCCAGCGACGCATTAGGTAAAGAAAATGTTCTCGCTGTGATGATGCCTTCTCCCTATAGTTCCGACCATTCCATTAGCGATGCAGTGGCTTTAGTTAATAATTTAGGTATCAAAAGTGAGAAGTTAGCAATTCAAGAAATTATGACCGCTTATGATCAACTTTTAGAGGGTCTTTTCGCTGGGACTGATTTCGGTATTGCCGAAGAAAATCTTCAGTCACGCATTCGCGGTAATTTATTAATGGCTCTCTCTAATAAATTCGGGCATTTACTATTATCCACTGGCAATAAATCAGAAATGGCGGTGGGATATTGCACCCTTTACGGTGATATGAATGGTGGTTTAGCAGTGATTGCTGATGTGCCGAAAACCAGGGTTTATTCCCTCTGTCGCTGGTTAAATCGGCACGGGGAAATTATTCCCCTCAATGTGATTAATAAAGCTCCTAGTGCTGAATTAAAACCCAATCAGAAGGATCAAGATTCTTTACCTCCCTACGAGATTTTAGATGCTATTTTAGCACTATTAATCGATCGCCATCAATCCGCCGAACAAATTATCGCCGCCGGTTTTGAGCCAGAAATTGTGCAGAAAGTAATTAAATTAGTTAAAAATGCCGAATTTAAGCGCAAACAAGCTCCCCCGGTCCTAAAAATTAGCGATCGCGCTTTTGGCACTGGTTGGCGAATGCCCATCGCTAGTCGCTGGGGTTAGGGGGGTTTTTCAGTTATCAGTTATCAGTATTAAATAGCAGTTTTCTACGGGTGTATCTCGTTTTTGTAAATCTACGAAGTTGGGATTTTTAAGGGGAAACTCTCTTTTAAAATTGGGCGTTACTTTCGATCTTATCACTCAATCCAAGCTTTTGGGGGGTAGAACCCCCCAAACCCCCCGTTGGGGGCGTGGCGCGGTCACTGAGCGTGTCGAAGTGCCGCCCCCAAACCCCCCGCGCATTAGTTTTTCGGTGGGATGCTTACACGCGATTGTTCATATTTTTGTACTAATTTAAGAGTCACTGATAATTGCTGATTGTCGGTATTTCTGCAAATGTGAGATGCACCCGTTTGCCACTGTCTTTTCACTGATTACTGTTTACTGTTTACTGATTACTGTTCACTGAAAGGGGTATTCGTGAGAGAGGAAGGGTAAAGGGATTAATTCTCCTGTTGCCTCGCCGATTTGTACTTTTAAACCCTCTCCTCCCGCTTTTGTTTTCACATAACCCAAGCCAAAATCCTCCAGCACACTGGTGAGTAAACCGACTTTTTGCGCTTCTAAAATAATTGGGGTATTGCTGGGGACGGGTTGGCTGAGTTTTATACCCCAAAGTCTTTGTTTTACGCCTTTATAGGTGTTGAGACGGGCGATAGTTTCTTGACCAATATAACAACCCTTATCAAAGACAATCGCTCGCCATAAACCGGCCTCTAAAGGGTTATAATCTTCGGTTAATTCTCGATCGACTGCCGGTCGGCCCTGATGGATTCTCAGGTATTCCCACACCTGCTCATCGGCGGGAGTAACGCCATTTTTTATTAAATTTTCCCAGAGGGGACCGGCTTCGGCGGCGGCAACGATTAAAGTATATCCGGGTAGGTCTAAGCCGGTGCCGACGGCCACTCTCAGGGGGGGTTCGGAAAGGAGATAATGACTATGCTGCACCCCCGTTAAAATATGCTCTGGAATGGCGATTTTTTGCAGGTATTGCCCGCTTTCAGTACCGATTAGGGTGACAATGCCAAAATTATCGGTTAAGTCGCTAATTTCCACCTTATCGAAGGGGAAAATATAGCGATCGATCAATTCCAGTAAAAATTGACGACGTTGGGGAGAAACGACGATGAGGAGGGAATCATCGCCGGCGTAAACTGTGACAAAATCGAGGGTACGACCGGTAGAGTTAAGGAAAATTGTCTCACAACCCTGACCCGGTTTCAGGCGATCAATCGCATTACTGGTTTGATTGTGGAGAAAACGCAGTCGATCCTGGCCTTTTAATTCTAATAAACCCCAATCGGAGCGATCGATTAAAATTGTTTGGGATGCTAAACTTTGGGGATCATTGCTGTAATTTTTCAGAAAATTAGCGGCATACTGTGCCTTGATCGTTTCTAAATCTGCTTTCATGGAGGTAAATTAGCGAATAATTGCTTAATAATGCGCTCGGTTTTCGTTTCCAAACTCTGCCAATCTAGTTCACCGGTGGGGTCGAGGAGACTGGTATCGATGGTGACGCTCTCTCCTTCATCGGTGGGATAATCGAGAAAACAGACTTGAAAACAAAGTTCCCAAATATTTACAGTAACGGAGCGATCGAGATAAGTCAAACAGAGCAGATAACTGGGATAGGGATCTTGAATTTCTGTATAAGTTCCTTTCCAGAGGGAATTTTCTAACTGTTTACGCAGATTATCCAGCACCCGAATAAATGCCGGCTGCATTAATAATTGTGCCTGTTCCCAAGCGGTAATATCTTTAAATTTTGGATTCATCTTATCAGTTATCAGTTATCAGTTATCAGATTTGAGTATTAAGTGGGTATATCCCCCCTGCCCCCCTTGATAAGCTATCCATTAGTCACATCTTTCTTAACATAAAATTTGACAAAAAGAGAAAAGTGTGCAAGATGGCTCAAGGAGGTTCTATGGGGGAACTAATTTGATGAGATAGTTTCCAAGTCTGGCTGATATCATGTAACCTTCG
>NZ_JBLZRT010000005.1:0-28029 GCF_048564745.1 Microcystis sp. | reverse complement strand
TTCAAATATTTTGAGTATAAATACTCTATATACTCACTTCTCTGCGATGCAGTCGCACTCGCGGGAGCGCATTTTGTAGCTTGCTTAAAGCTTTGTTTCTGTCTGTATCACTTGTTACTTTTTAAAATGAGAATTGCTGCTTTTGAACCAGCAAAAATTAATTAGGGTCTGCTGAAAAAGTTTTTCCTGGTGGCAGGGTGTGGGCTTCGGCCGTGAGCTCAGCCGAACGGGTGTAGGGTGTAGGGTGTGGGGTTTTAGCGATTTTGAAGGGGTCAATTACCTAATTTTCAGGGAAAAAGTACCTGAATTTTCCCCCCAATCACTCCAATGGTCGGCACTTTTTGAGGTCAAAAAAGTCTAAAAGCCTTATCCAACAAGGTTTTTAGATTTACTCAGCAAGCCCTAACTAGCTTGATGATCTGACATAATGATAATAGAGGGAATTAAGAGAATAAAAATAACCGCAGTAAATTAGTTAAAAACGCTCATTTTCTAGCCATTGTTCTAAATCCTCTACCGACTGGAAATCTAATAAAGCTTCTCCTAAGTTTTCTAAATTTTCTAGAGAAAGACTTTGGATATTGGCGGATAATTCGGCAGCAATGCCACCTATACGCCTATTTAATTGACGTAGAAGCAAATTGATGGCTTCTTCTTGTCTTCCTTCCCCTTTAATTTCCTGATAGATGACAGATTCCTTCATAATATCCTTCCTCAACAATTGTTGAATGATGTCTTTGTTTAATACTAATCCGGCGAGAATTGCGGTGGAGGCAGCCAGATTGCTTTGTTCTCGACTGTCGCTGATTTGTTCGATTTTTTGGGCGATTTGCCGCAGTAAATTCTCTTGCTCCTCAGCTTGAGCTAGTATAGCAAAGGGCAATAGTCCTGGTGCTTGTAATAAGGGTTGATAGGGTTGTTCCCATAGTCTAATCACCTCAAATTGATGATAAGTTTTTCCCTGTTGATAGTCATTCTGTCTGACTAGGGGTAAGGTACTTTTCCTTAGATAAATCACTACCTGATAGATAGGTTTGCCTTGATAGCGTCGATAGAGTCTTGTGGCATAATCGAGCATTCTATAGGGAATATCCTCTTTAGGGTCGGTTTGGAACTCAATATGTAAGATTAATTCTTCTGACTCTAAAAAGATTAAACTATCGGCTCTTATCGGCTCCAATGACAACTCTGAGGGTTTAATTTCGGTTAAATCTAAAGGTTTACCTAATAACCAAGTGGCTAAATCTCTCGAATATTCCAGGGCGATAAATTTACAAGTAGAATCATACATCAGTCTTGACTATATTTTACTCAAAAATAGAGATAAATAGACTAAAGCCTGGTAAGACATCCTCTCCGCTGAAATTAGCGGGTAGTTCCATAATTTCTACGGGTTGCTGAGGACGATAAATTTCCACCTGTTGTTGTTGAGGATTAACTAGCCAACCTAATCGCAAACCACTGTGGAGATATTCCTGCATTTTAGCTTGAATTTCTGGGAGGGAATCGCTACGGGAGCGCAGTTCAATAACGAAATCGGGACAAATAGGCGGAAATTTCTCCTGTTCTTCTCGACTCAGAGCTTGCCAACGAGTTAAACTCACCCAAGCGGCATCGGGAGCGCGATCTCCGCCCTTCGGTAAACGAAAAATCGTCGCCGAACTAAAGACTTTACCCAATCGGGTTTGACGATTCCAGATACCTAAGTCAATGATAAAATCGGCTTCTCGGTTGCCGCTAATTCCCCCAACAGGTGGCATCACAATTAATTCTCCTTGAACGTTTCTTTCCAGCTGCCAATCTGGGTTAACTTGACAGAGACGGTAAAACTGCTCATCGCTGAGATTGACTGTATCTAAGTTTAAAATCACTGCTGCCATAGCTATATTTCGCCCTAGAAAACACTCTAGTCTTAATTATAGTCAATTAGGGCTGGCTGAATAAATCTAAAAACCTTGCTGGATAAGAGTTTTAGACTTTTTTGAAATCCAAAAGTACCAGATATGGGAGTGATCAGGGGGAAATTCAGCTACTTTTTCCCTGAAAATTAGGTAATTGACCCCCTCAAAATCGGTAAAACCCCACACCCGTTCGGACCTCGGCGTGAGCTCGGTCGAACGCTGAGCTCACGGCCGAAGCCCACACCCTACACCCTACACCCTGCTTCTAGGAAAAACTTTTTCAGCAGACCCCAATTAGATTCCCCGCCAGATCGCGATCGCACCGTCTCGATCTCCAGTGACTAACCAACGACCATCTTGACTGGCAACCATTCTTAAGATGACGTTTCCCTTCAGGGTATTCAAGCGCCGACGGGTATTAACATCCCAAAATTTGACGGTTCCATCCCCGGAAGTGCTGGCCAAAACTTTGCCCCCATCCAGCAAGGCCATATCAGTTACAGCGTCGTTATGGGCGAGAATAGTAGTGGTGCCGATGCCACTTTTCACTTGCCAACTGCGGATCGAACCGTCTTGACTAGCAGTACCGGCGGTATTACCATCCTTGGAAAAAAGCACCCGATAAACGGGGAATAAATTACCCGCATAGGCACGAATAAAGCGACCGGTACTCACTTTCCACAGTTTAACGAAGCCATCGTAATCGGCGCTAACAATTCCTTTACCATCGGGACTAAATGCGATCGACTGAATCGGATGATTATGGCCGCGCAGGGTTTTTAACAGTGTACCCGTCTGAAAATCCCAGAGTTTAACTGTACGATCCCAGCTACCCGTGGCCAAAATTTTGCCATCGGGAGAAATAGCGGCATCGGTAACGAGAAAAGCATGGCCGGGATAGGTCATTTCTAATTTTCCCGTGCGCGTATTCCAGCGTTGCACTTTTCCCCCCGCATCGGCAGTTACGAAACTCTCACCATCGGGACTAAATTGGATAGCGTTAACGGTATCACCTAGTTGCCAAGTCCTGAGAGGTTTTTGAGTTTTTAGGTCCCATTCCCTGACAGTACCGTCAAAACTACCACTTAGCAGCAGGGAGTTATCGGGACTAATGGCTAAAGCATAGATGGGATCCTGATCGGCTTTTAAAATAGTAACCCGTTCGACCATCTGCCAAGGAACGATTTCTGCTAGGGGAGACGCTTGCGGAGTGGTGGTTTTCCCTTTTTCCTGATTGACTGCACAACCACCGGATAGCAACAGCAGCAATAATAACGATAACGTCGGTTGATAAAGGGTTATTTTCATAGAATTTTGCCGTTGTCAAAATCATCTTAAACTACTTTAAACTTGAAGGGGTAGAATTTGCATAGAATAACGACAACGAGGAACAAGATAAATGACAAATTCTTGATTGGTTGTGTTGGCTTCTTCCAGAACATTCTGTAAATTTTCACTGTGAGCAATCACTCCTTTTTCATTATAAGCAATGTATTGATTTTTATATAAATCAATCACGGTGTCACGATTTTTGTTTAACCAACGCAACATTTCTTGAGCTTGTTCTTGAGAGATTGAGTCTGTCATAATCTTTCTAGGGAGAGACGTTTTTGATCAGAAGAAAAGCATCACTAATCAGTTTATTTTTGTCAATTATAGCTTCTAGTTGCTCCGATTGATACCGACATGATTCGACTTCTAAAGAAGCGGCATCCAAAGCATTAAGATAAGCATCGTTTAAAGTGTCTGTTAATTCTTCATCACTTAAATAATATCCTGCTGCTTTTCGGCGTTTATTTTGGCGTTGAATTTCTCTAACACTATTGCGAATGGAGACATCCCAAGAACGAGTGGTTCGGTTTTCTGCCTGTTGTTTAATTAAATGCAGTAATAAGATAACAGCATAACCACGAATGGTGCTAATAATCCCATTTTTGCTCATATCTTCAAGGTCTTCTAGAATCGCCAGTGAACCTTTAATATCACCTTTTAAGAGCAAAGCTTTTAATTCTAAAAGTTCTTCCATAATCCAATTTCTTCCCCAAATACCCCTTAATTATATCTGGCCACAAGTCTCTCGGATATCCCAGGTTTATTGGGTAAAATGTATTCTAAGATACATTCTTGCGGGCGAGTGAGTGGAACGAACCACAGAGACACAAAGGACACAAAGATCGATCGCTACTATATAAGCAAAAATTGTCACACAAAGTCGAGAAGAGCCAAAAAGTTAATCATTTTTTCATTTATTTTATAAGCTTTTCTCTGCTATGATGAGGCCGTTCTTGTAAAAGTAGAGTTTTTATTCATGACTCAAAGATTAGCAAAACTAATTGATTTTCGGGGGGGGGTAAGCATAGCTTATTAAAACTCTCAATTGCTTCCTCTGTCTTGGCGGTGAGTGCTTTGATCATCACCCCTGTACAGGCAGCAAATTTGATTCAAAATGGCAGTTTTGAGACGGCTACCGTCAACCCTGGTTCTTTTCTGCAACTTGATGCTGTTTCCACAGCAATTACAGGATGGACGGTCAGCCAAGGAACAATTGATTATATAGGAACTTATTGGCAAGCTTCTGAGGGTAGTAGAAATCTGGATCTATCTGGAGCGAATGCCGGTGGAATTCAGCAAACCTTTAACACAACTGTCGGTGAGACTTATCGGGTGACTTTTGATCTGGCGGGTAATACAGACTACAGTCCTACTATTAAAGAGATGAGAGTGAGTGCAGGAGGAAATTCTGCTGACTTTTCTTTCGACATAACAGGAAAAAGCCGTTCAAACATGGGATGGGTATCAAAATCTTGGGGTTTTACTGCCACTGGAACAACAACTACCCTTAGTTTTCTAAATTTAGTCGATACACCTTATGGTCCTGCGTTGGATAATGTCTCAGTGATAGCTCTTTCCCCTCCTCCTACTTCTATTCCCGAACCTTCATCAGTGCTAGGATTATTGAGTTTAGGAGTATTAGGAATTAGTTCTGCTTTAAAACGTCAATCTTAATCTATTTTTATCTTTTTAACCCATCTAAACTAGGTGGGTTAAATTGAATATTCAGATAGGCTTAAAATCGGTGAATAATTTTGAATTTTGCGGCACATTTTTAATAATATGCTAGGATAGTATTGATGTTTTAGGAGGTAACAACCTATGCAGTTAGAAGATTATTTTGAATTTGTAGCAGTAGATAATATTCAATTAAAAGGACATCGTATTGGCATTGAGGACGTACTGAAATACTATCGACAAGGTTATAGTCCTCAAGAAATTCTCCAAGAATTACCAACTCTAAATTTAGAAAAAATTTATGCCACTTTGACCTATTATTATCACAATCAAGCACAAATCGATCTCTATCTTGTCAAGCTAGAAAGACAACGGGAACAACATTATCAACAGTGGCTAGAAACATCATCTCCTTTAATTGATCGTTTAAGAAAAGCAAAAATTAAAAAGGAGCAGGAGTATTTACAAAAAGCATGAAAATTCGGTTTTTGCTGGATGAAAATTTATCTCCTAAGCTAAAAATAGCGGTTCAACGTATCAATTCTACTATAGATATTTTGCGAGTTGGTGATGCGGATGCACCTCTTTTAGGGACACTTGATCCTAATTTATTGCAATATTTAGAATTATCCCAGAGACTGTTAATCACTGACAATAGAAGTACCATGCCCAATCATTTAAAAGATCATTGGAACACGGGAGGTCACACTTGGGGAATTATTTGGTTACGCCCTAGCGGTACAATTAGTCAATGGGCTGAATCAATGATTTTAATCTGGGAATTAACAGAAGCTGAAGAATGGATTGATCGCTTAGATTGGATTCCTTTATGAGGAACTAAGGTGATTTTTCAAACACATTTAATCATTTATTTCGGGGCTTTTTCTGGGTTTCTTAGGGTCTTTTTCTGGGGTATTAGGGGCGGGATTTGGGGCTATTGTCGCAATTTGGGCGGCCATTCTTGTCATTGCTTGACCCTGGGCGAATTCCTGCTGTAGTTGTTCGCTAGAAGAAACCAAACGACTTAAACCCTGGATTAAACGGATAATTTCCTGTCGCAGTTGCGGATTACCGGTAATTTCATCCACATCCGAGGTGATTTTCTGAAGATTGGCAAAAGCAGCGCGAGAGGAGTCAAGGAGTTGCTGTAGGGTGACAACAGTGGCAGGATCGGAGAGATAAGCGGTAAAGTTGCCCAAATTTTCGCTTAATTTAACAGCATTTGCCGAAATAGTATTTAAATTCTCAATAATTTGGCTTTTCTGCACTTGTGTCAGAATCGGATCCAAAGCAGCGAGGGTAGTTTGTAGGCGATCGCTAGTAGTTTTGATACTATCGAGAGTGGCAATTAAACGATTTTGATTAGCTGCCAAAAAAACCCGCAGTTCTTCCGTAGTTTGTCCCACCAAAAGCAGCGTTTTTCGGGCCTCCACTAGGGTAGCGTCTAAATTTCTCAGGCCGCCACTTCCCTGTAAACTTCTCAGTAAAGTAGTCGCTTCCTGACTCAATCCCCCGACACCAGAAAGATCACTAGAAAGGCGATCAAGGGAACCGGATACTTGCGGTAAGGATTCTAGGGATCTCATCCCCGAATTAACTTTACCCAGAGTACCGCTGCGACGAACTTCGCTTAAAGCAGTGGTTGCCTCACCACTAAAGCGATCGAGTCCCCCCAAGGCATTGGCAGCGCGTTGGGTAAAAGAACGAAATCCGGCCACCATATCGGGATCGCTAACTAGATTAGAAATTCTCAGTAAAGATCTGATCAGGGTATTGACATTTAGCGCCGATTGCCCTTGTAAACGGGAACCGTTACAGATAATCACTTCCCCATTGCAGTTAGGACTCAAAGGGGGTTCTTTAACACCACCGACGGGTAAAGCTTGCAGGGGAGTAATATCGATCGTGGTTTCACCCACTAAACCGGATTGAATGGCTTCGATGAGAGAATTACTGGGAATTAGGCGATCTGCTGGCGAAATCTCCACTTCTACGGCGACTCCCTCCGGTTCTGGGGTAATTGCCGTCACTTGCCCGATTCTCACTCCCCGATAACCGACGCGGGTTCCCACCATCATGCCACCCACATTAGGAAAAAGGAAGCTGGCTCGATAACTGCGCCCCCCGAAGCTAAAATTACTTAACCAGGCGATAAACCAGATTAATATTCCCCCCGATGTCAGTAACATTAAACCGATACCACTTTGCCGCAGAGTTGGGGAAATCCCTCGTTGTGAACCGCCAGCTTCCATAAATAATTACTCCTCATCTCTACAGAGTATCTTACAGGAGAAATCGGAGGATTTCAGCGATCAGTGATCAGTGATCAGATGCGAGTTATCAGTTCACTGATTACTGTTTACTGTTTACTGTTTACTGATCACTGAATTGGTCCGTCGATACTGCCGGTAAAAAATTGCTTGAGTACGGGGATTTCGGAGTGATAAGCCTCTTGAGTCGGTCCAACCCATTGAAATTGACCTTTATAGAGAAAAACGATGCGATCGGTGGTATTTTCGATGGTGCTGTGGACGTGGGTGACAATGAGATGGGCCCCACAGGCTTTTTTTACTTTGAGAAGTTCCATAATTACCGTCTGGATGCGGGTAGAAGCGACGGGATCCAGTCCGGCAGTGGGTTCATCGTACAGGAGAATGTTCGGTCGATCGGCGGCGATCGAGGGATCGCTGATAATTGCTCTGGCTAAACTGACCCGTTTTCGCATCCCTCCGGATATTTCAGAGGGATAGAGGTCGTAGGAACCGGACATTCCCACTAAATCGAGTTTTTCTTCCACTAAATCGCGGATTTCGGCTCGTTTTAGCTTTGAGTTGCGATAGAGAGCAAAACCGACATTTTCCCCGACGGTGAGGGAGTCAAAAAGGGCCGATTGTTGGAAAACTAGACCAACACCGAGGGGATCTTCCCCCTGTTCTACGGTTCTCTGGCGTTTTGTGCCGTAGATGTACACTTCTCCCCGATCGGGGGCCAGTAATCCGGCGACTAAGCGCAAAATCGTCGATTTTCCCGTACCCGATGGACCGATCACGCCGATCGCTTCCCCTTCGTACACTTTCAGATCGACGTTATTTAAGATTACTTTCTTGCCGAAAGCTTTAGTTACTCCCCTTAATTCGACGATCGGTTCGCGCATCACCATCTAGAATATCTTTACAAAAATGTCCTTTTATTGTAGGGCAACGACCCGATCTTTCTTTTTTTTCTTTTCTGGTTTTATGGTTCGCGATTCTATCTGCATTTCGGGAATCTCTCGCAATTCTTCGGCATCTAAACGATATTGTTCGCAGACAAGACTCAGACGAATACCAGAACAGCTAACGGGATTAACTGAATGGGTGAGATCTCCTTGAAAGAGGATCAGGGTGTTAGCACAAGGACGAATCTGGGCCACGGAACGATGACGGTTTGCTAGTACCAGTTCCCCCCCTTGAATATCCCTAGGAACCTGCACATAAAGGACGCTAACTAGGAGCGGAGGATCGATAGTTTTACAATAGGAGCGCAGGGAGCGATCGATATGGGGATCTACCCGTGAACCGGTTTGTAGGAGTAAGGGATTAAGATAAAAAGCGTTGCATTCAGCTTGTAAACTGCGATCGAGATAGGGTTTAAAATAGGGAAAGATTCGTTCGACTTCGCTGATTTGTGTGCGTCGAAAAGCGATAGAAAAGCCTTTGGTTTTAACGAAATCTCGATTTAAATTGTTAACTGTGAAGT
Organism: Microcystis sp.; assembly: GCF_048564745.1. Classification (NCBI taxonomy): domain Bacteria; kingdom Bacillati; phylum Cyanobacteriota; class Cyanophyceae; order Chroococcales; family Microcystaceae; genus Microcystis; species Microcystis sp. The sequence continues at coordinate 19,381 of NZ_JBLZRT010000005.1, read as the reverse complement.
GGGGACAAGCGAGAATCTGTCCTTGTAGTTCGCTCAGATAACTGGGAGTAAAAGCGTCGGGATATTGGGAATAGTAAGGCACGGATAGAATCGCAACGGGATGGCAATCTTTAGGATAGCTTGTTTTTAGGGGAGATGGGGATAATTTTCCCAGAAGTGTTCTGTCTGTGTGCATTTTAAGATATAAAGTTTACCAATGTCATGAGGTATGTTCATTAAACCTCTGGCATAATTAATTTTTGAGGGTTTAAAAACGGCAAAAATATCGACGACCGACTCAGAGACTCCCCAAAACGAAAACTTCGTACCTCACCATTAAGATAACTGCTATCACCAAAGCCCCTAAAATAAAAATATCACAGTTGCTCTATTTTTGTTTGCAACTCTTTAAGCTCTAGATGTTGATTAATATCAAGCTGATTGATTGCCCAATTATAAAAGTGACGTAGTGAAATGTAGTTAGGTTCTTGTCGCTGCATTTGTTTTTGAATATCCTTACCATGAAACCAAATTAGGTATTGTTTTCTTTGCCAAAAATCCTCTTGCTCAAACTGGTTTTGATAGCTATTAAGACTTGTTTGAAAGGCTTCTACTGTAACTGATTCTAATGCTTGTCTAAATTGATTGATTAAATTGACTGCTTGCTCTTGGCATTGTTTCAGTGCTAAGGATTCAGGTAATTCACCACTACTACCTGTCCAAGTTGTTTTTAATTGTTCCCGTGCTTGGCTCTTTCTCAATAAATCACTTAAAGCCCAGCGTACTGCTTGATAAGATAGTATAGTCCTAGCGCTAGTTTCAATCCATTTCCATATAGTCTGTTGATCTGGAGGCTTTCCATGTCCCCATTTAGAGCTAGGATTGTCCACTTTTTCTTGGTATTTTTCCGTCCAATAACTAGATATTAATTCTGCATCTAAAAGATAATTTTCGATACAGGATCGATAGGTTAAATAAGTAAAGTTATTACCTAATCTAGTCTCCAGTTTAAGCAATTGAATGTCGGAAGTTGGTATTGCATCAAAATCTCGATCACGAAAGACTATATATCTCTGATTACTCATCTCGTTACGAGAGAAGTAGCCTTGGACAAAGCTTGAAAATGTAAACTTACCTCCGGCGGGAATAATTGTACATCTATCTCCCGATATATCGGCAACTATTTTGTTTATCAATCGATAATCTAAGCTATCCGACTTGCCTTCACAAAAAATTGTTCTGCCACCGCTAACAACAGTCACAATTACACCTCTAGGCGAATAATACAATCTTCAGGTACTAGCTGTTCTACATAATCGGAGTGAGTTGTAATGATGAACTGATTATTTTTACCTAACTTGGGTAAGGCTCTTAATAATGCCTGCTGCATTGGTGGGTGCAAGTGTAACTCGATTTCATCGATTAAAATAACAGAATTATGGATATTCCAATTAGCAAAGTCTAATAGGATGGGGAAAATAGAACGTTCACCTCCAGACATCTCAGAAATTTCATATTGATTTTTGCCATCGTAGAGATAAAACCAAGGTTTGCTGAAAAAGTCATCTACACCCTCTCTTGGGACAGAACCTTCAAAACTACGCTCGATAAAAATAGCTTTGTAATTGCGTTCAAGTTCTGCATATAAATCTTTCTGACCGGAGCGCATTTGTGGGATTTGACCACTGATATTTTTTTGATGAAACTGCCATCGTGTTGCTAACTGATCTCGTAACATATCATCGGTAAATTCAATTTTATCGGTATTTTCTGGTGTTAAACTGCTAGATGTTCTTTGTTCTGTGTACCAAAGAATAGTCCCCACTTTTTCAAAAACTCTAAAACCCAACGTTCGGGACAGTTGTTTGGCGTATTCCCTACCCTTGAATTGAAATAATTCTGAGGCACTTGCTGCTTGCACCCGATTATTTCGCCATTTAAGAGTTACAATATCTTTATCGCTGGGAGGTGTTAATTCTCTCCCTAGTTCTTGAAGTTGACTATAGAAGTCTTTAACTGCTTGAATTTCTGGAGAGGAAAATTGGACTTTGAGAGTGACTTCTGGCGAAAATTGACCCCAACTTCTTCCTAAAAGTTCATAACTAAAGCCAGGCCAATCTAGATCAGAAAGATTTTTTAATCGTCCAGTAGCTTCTCCTAAAGTTGCGGCAATTGCTTGTAAAATACTGGTCTTACCAGAGCCATTCATCCCTATTAAAACAATTAGGTCTCGTGCTAAACCTGTTTCGGCATCTGTAAAATCAAATAGTTCTCCAGAATTACGAAATCTCTTAAAATATTTTAAGTTAACTGACTGAACTTTCATATAGATAGCTATTGACAAGAAAGCGAAAATCTGACGATTTTAGAAAGATGAATAGATAGTATAATTATCTAGAGACAAAACTGTAACGATAACTTAACTAAGATTAGATAAATAGCCCTGGCCAAGGAAAATGGTCGGTTATTTACACAGTTCTTCTATCCTCCCCTTAATATTTTAACAGCCGATCGTCCCTAATTTCTAAATCATTGACTACCCACGGTTTACAATAGTTAAGAACCAACGGCAAGCAAGAATTAACGATGGGGATTTCGATCAACTGGGGGGAGGATTAAGCCTACCAAAAGTGAAATTACGGGAATTTTCCCCTAAAAAAGATTTATCTCTGGAAATATCAGAAAATAAAGCTTGTCCTGCTTATATTGGTACGGTGATCGAGGGGGTAAAAATTCGCCCATCTCCGCTATGGTTGCAACAGCGTTTACAGGCTGCCAGATTGCGATCGCTCAATAATCTGGTCGATATTACTAATTATGTCCTCAGCTTGACTAACTATCCTTAATTCTCCGAGGGATTTATTGTCGAGCCGATTTTCTACCGTAGCGGTTGTTATTGTTAACTTTTTGATTGACTAATCAAATACCTCAAATTCCTGGCCGATCTTGCCAAAATATTCCCCCAAACGTTGTTGAATGATATTAATATACTGATCTTCAATTTCAATACCAATAGTCTGATAACCTAATTCTAGAGCGGCAATTAAAGTTGTACCCGTTCCAGCAAAAGGATCTAGAACTATATGACTGTTATCCTGTGGTAGAAATAACTCGAGCAGTTTTCTAATCAATGATAAAGGTTTAATCGTACAATGCTCATCAAAATTTTCATCCCGTCCTTTAGAAAAGCCCTCTAAAATATTGGATTGAAAAGAGCCGTCACTTAGTATAGCTTTGAAGGGACCTAATCCAGTCATTTGTATAGTTTCAATATAATTGTTTTTTAGAGGCTTCTGCACAATAACTATAGCTTCCCATTCATTTCTCAGGCAAGTATGCCAACCTTGCCATTGTTTGGCATTAGTATCACCAATTTTGTCAAGTTTTTTCTCAATATTTAATCCTTTGGGAATGCCTGAATGTCGTCTATAAACCAGCACATCTCTAGCATAAAAACCGGCATTTTCAAGAGCAATCTGAATATGAGCTAGTGTTCTTGTGCTACTAAAAACAGCGACAACAGCCCCCCTTTTACAAACACGCATTAGTTCCTTTGACCAATCTGTTGCCCATTCAATATAATTGACCACATTTTCGCGATTGCGTTGATACCAACGCTCATTGCGAACCCCACCAGCTAACCCACTTCCATAGGGAATATTTTTTACCAGTGTGGAACTGTTTTGAATGCGTTCTCTGCGTCTTTGGATTTCATCATGATCCCAATTTCTGCCAATGAACTCATAATTATAGGGTGGATCTGTGATCACACAAGATATACTAGATTCTTCTAGTAAAGTGAGAAGTTCTCTACAATCACCGTGCAGAAGTTGCCATCTTTTTGAGATATTCATCGGGCAATATAAAACTCCTGTGTTTCAGAAAATTTATCAAAAGCTTTCAGCAAATCGAACCCACTGCGATCAAGTATATAATCAAAACTTTGTTGGCTCTGCAAAACGATCCAGCCACCCAGATTACAAGCTTTAATCGCTGCTGGTAAGTTATCCTCTCGCACAATCAGTAAAATAGGTCTAAGTCCTCTTTCCTGTAATAGTTTTCCATACTGTTTAAACTTTTTAAGTGTGCCAGAATCTCCTGAACCAATTCTATATTTAGTATCAATGGCATCTCTACCTAAAATGCAGTCACAGGGTTCATCATCTGCAATCTTTAAAGCCGGTTGATAATCTAAACAATTAGCCTTAAAAACTTCTGTCACCAGACGTTGCCAACACATTCCTAGTTCCCTGCCCCAATACTGACGATTTTCCCTTTTTAAACTAGGAGTAATTCCAAATACCCTCATAAGCGGATCATAATCATCATTTTCTTCTCCATAGATTTTGTCACTAAAAGAACTTTGGTATTGTTTCAAAATTCCGTTGAGTAGGTTTTCTATTTGATCGGGTGGCATAAATAATCCTTTTTGATATAGATAGCTAACTACTGATTATCTCCCCAAATTATCGGTAATCTGTTCAAAGATAATATCACCCCTGGCCAAGGAAAATGATCGGTTATTTACACAGTCGTTCCATCCTCCCCCTAACATTTTAACAGCCGATCGGCCCTAATCTCTAAATCATTGACTACCCACGGTTTACAATAGTTAAGAACCAACGGCAAGCAAGAATTAACGATGCGGATTTCGATCAACTGGTTACGAGAATTAGTCAAAATTGTCCAATCTTCCCAAGAATTAGCCGAATTATTGACAATTGCGGGAATAGAAGTGGAAGAGATCGAGGATCGCCGAGAATGGGCAAAGGGTGTGGTTATTGGTAAAATTATCGATCGCCAACCCCATCCCAATGCAGATAAACTAAGTGTCTGTCAGGTGGATATCGGTCAGGAAAATCTTAGTACAATTGTCTGTGGTGCGCCCAATGCTAGGGCTGATATTCTAGTTCCCGTGGCTACTTTGGGAACTCATTTACCAAAAATCAATTTAACGATTAAACCGGCTAAATTGCGCGGGGTAAAATCGGAAGGGATGATCTGTTCCCTCGCAGAATTAGGATTAACTAAAGATTCTGAAGGAATCCACATTTTTAGCCAGGAAAATCTCCCTTTAGGTACAGATGTTCGTCCCCTTTTGGGACTCGATGAGGTGATTTTAGATATTTCTCCCACCGCTAACCGTGCCGATGCTTTGAGTATGATCGGAGTTGCGCGAGAAGTAGCGGCTTTGACAGGAGGAGAATTAAGCCTACCAAAAGTCAAATTAGGAGAATTTTCCCCTAAAAAAGATTTAACGCTGGAAATATCAGAAAATAAAGCCTGTCCTGCCTATATTGGTACGGTGATCGAGGGGGTAAAAATTGGCCCATCTCCGCTATGGTTGCAACAGCGTTTACAGGCTGCCGGATTGCGATCGATCAATAATCTGGTCGATATTACTAATTATGTCCTCTTGGAGTGGGGACAACCCTTACACGCTTTCGATCGCGATCGTTTACAGAGTTTTGCCGGAGGTAAATCCGTTACTATTGGGGTCCGTTTTGCCGAGGAAGGGGAAAAAATTATTAGCCTTGATGGTCAGGAAAGAAGCTTAAAAGAGCTTAATTTATTAATTACTGCCAATAATAAGCCGGTAGCTTTAGCGGGGGTGATGGGAGGTCAAGATACGGAAGTTAACGAGGAAACCGTTAATCTTGTGCTAGAGTCGGCTTTATTCGATCCGATCGCTATCCGTCGTTCCTCAAAAGCGCAGGGTTTACGCAGCGAGTCTTCCGGACGCTATGAACGCGGTGTTAATCCCGCCGCTTTGGAATATGCTTGTCAAAGGGCGATCGATTTAATTCTAGAGTTAGCTGGGGGAACTGTCAGCAGTCAGGTTAAAGCTGATTATCGTGCCGATCAGTCCAGTCGTTCGATCGAATTGCGTTTAGAACGTTTGCAGCAGCTACTGGGTCAAGTTACCCTAGATAATGGTGCGATCGGTGAAATTCTCGCCGAAGATGTGGAGCGGATTTTAGGTAATTTGGGCTGTGAATTGCAGTTAACCTCGAAAAATCCTGTTCTGTGGACTGTGACAGTGCCAGACTACCGTTATCGGGATTTAGAACGGGAAATTGACTTAATTGAAGAAGTAGCGCGACTGTACGGATATGATCGCTTTGTCGATACTTTGCCGGCAAAAACCGCAGCCGGAGGATTGTCCTTTGAGGAAACTATACAGCGTCGGGTACGGGAAGCTTTTCGAGCAGTCGGTTTGACGGAATTAGTCCAGTATTCCCTAGTTAAACCGGAATTAGCGGAAGTTGTCCTCGCTAATCCCCTTTTTGTCGAGTATTCTGCTTTGCGGACTAATCTCCTCGACGGTTTAATCGAAGCGTTTGAGTATAATCAGTCTCAGGGTAACGGTTCCTTAAATGGCTTCGAGATCGGGCGAGTTTTCCGCTCAGAATCGGATAATATCAACGAATACGATGCAATTGCTGGTATTTTCGGCGGTGATTTCTTCCCGGCCGGACGTTGGCTGCGATCGGGTAAAGAGGTGGCCATGACTTGGTATGAAGCAAAAGGCATTTTAGAAGCAGTATTTGATCGCCTTTCGCTGACAGTAAGCTACGAAAAAGATGCCGAAGATGCGCGTTTTCATCCCGGACGAACAGCATCTTTATGGATTGGTAAACAACGACTAGGAATTTTTGGTCAACTACACCCGCAATTGCGTCAGCAAAAGGGATTAATTGAGGCAGTTTATGCCTTTGAAATCCAGTTCCCGATCCTGTTAGCAACTCTTAGCGATAGTGCCAAAATTACCCCGCGTTTACAGGTCTATTCTACCTATCCGGGGGCGGCACGAGATATCGCCTTCTTTGTTTCTACAGATATACCCGTAGATAGATTGACAAAAACTATCAAAAATGCTGGGGGAACTCTTTTAGAAAAAGTCGAATTATTCGATCGCTATCAGGGGCAGAATGTGCCAGAAAATCATTGTAGTTTGGCCTTTAGTTTAGTCTATCGTGCCAGCGATCGAACTTTAACCGATGAAGATGTGGAACCCTTAATGACAAAAGTGCGAGAAGCTTTAGTTAAACAGTTCCAAGTTTCTTTAAGAAGTTAAATTCAGCGATCAATTATCAGTTATCAGACATCGACTTTATAAGTAGGTAGGCGTTAAAAATTATCAGATGCCCCCCTTATCAAGGGAGATCCCCCCGCCTACCGGCACCCCCCTTATCAAGGGGGGCAGGGGGGATCAAACCCCCCTTATCAAGGGGGGCAGGGGGGATCAAACCCCCCTTATCAAGGGGGGCAGGGGGGATCGAACCTAAAATTCATTTTTAATTTAATTATAACCAGCCATTTATTATCTCAAGAATAATCTCACAGATCGCTATCAATATCGCTGATTGCCTCTAATTGTTACCAATCAGTTTAAGAGGTTGGAAGGGTTCTTTTTCAGACTCGATCTCCTCTAAGAAATATTACAATCAATCGCTTTTGATATACGCTTTAAAAATAGATGATAATTGAAATCGGTTTTGCTCCCTTTGAATTAAATAACGTTGTTGCAAGGATTGTAAACCATTGATTAAATCACTAGCAGATAAATCTAGGTTATTTTTTAACTCCTCTCTAGATAAAGGTTGATCAACTTTACTTAATTCTAAGGCGATTTGTTGAGCAAGGGGAGAACAGCGACCAAAAATTTGTTTTAAATGAGACTGCATTTTTTTAGTAATAACTAAGCTATTTTCTGCCAAGAAATCGTTAACCTTGCCATCAAAAACATCTTTAATCAAAACGGCAATATCAGTTAAATAAAAAGGATTACCTTCGTATAATTGAATTAATTCTAACCATCTTTCTTCATCTTGTAAACCTTTATTTTCAAGAAAATCAATCGCTTCAAATCCTGATAATTCTAAGCATTGAATAGGAGAATTTTCTTGATTAAGATAGTTCATTTCCGCCGATTTTTCTTGACTAATGAGAATAAAATGGCTCTGGTGTTGGATTTCTGCGATCAGTTTTAAAAAATGTTGATAACTACTATATTCAGGTTGATAATTACCCGCCATTTGACCAACAGCAAAAAGATTTTGAAAATCATCTAAGACGATTAAACATTTATGATTGCTTAGAACTTCTAACAATTGCTGGATTTTATTATCGGTGCTTTCTTTCGGTTCTTTTTGGCAAGTATTCAATAAATCATTTAGCCATAAATCTAAAGACTTAGGAAATTTTAAACTTTTCCAAATCACCACTTCAAATTGTTCTAAATTGAGATCAATAAATCTTTTAACTAGGGTGGTTTTTCCTATTCCCCATAATCCCAAAACAGCAATTAAGCGAGTATTTTGCTTAAACACCCAGTTCGAGATTGTTGCCAGTTCATTTTCTCGATCGTAAAAGTCAATAATTTGAGGAGCAAGGGTTAGATCATGATATGTCTGAGAATATTGAGAGTTTATCTCTCTATTTTTGTCATCTTTATTGAGTTGATTAAAAATCTGAGAGCAAAAATTAAAATTTTGATTTATTTCAACAATTTGTGATGATTTAATCTTCATTCTTTCTATGGTAGAACGAAAATTAGATTTTCTTATTTCTTCCCCAAAAGCATCCGATAAAAGCTTCCATAATTTAGCACCTTCCTCTCTAATATGAGTCTCACTGCGGTGATATTCGTTACCTATTTCTTGATAACTCTGTCCTTGCCAACTCCCTTCAAAAATAGCCTTCTGGATAGTATTTAGCGGCTTTTTATCTCGCTCAATAAGGCGTTCATCAATCAGTTGTAAGACTTCCGTGATATTCATACAATCGACACAGCAAAAGACTTTTGAGTATTATAGCCCAACTAAATCCCACTTTTTCCAATTTTCAGAAAAATTTACCCGACAAAACTCCCGATAAAATCCGATGTTTAGGGGTTGTCAGTTTTTGGAAGCGTTTGGCATAATGAAATGTACTTAAGCAAAACAGACCTAAAACTAACCACATCTAACTCAGCGACGCTAGTTCTAAGTATTATTGCTTATGTCTCAGTTTAACGTAGGTATTTTATGACGAAGTTCGTTTTAGACAAATATGCGCTCGATTCTAAAAAATCAGAAGCAAAGGCAAAAATCGTCGGTTCATTGGGTTCAAATGCCTCAATTTCAGGGGATCAGATAGAAGTCCCCAGTTATGACGCGAGTAAAGTGGTTCAGATTTTAAGTCAAGTTGGTATCAAGTATTCGGGGGGGTAGATTTGAAAATATGAAACCAAATTGGTTGTTACACAATTTAGAGACATCCCAAGCTTTTAGATTAACTCTTGAGATTGTCATCGCTCTTGTCTTGTTTTCTTGGCTACCTTTGGTATTCCAAATAATTGCTGGACTCATCGTCAGTGTAGTTTGTGAAATAATTTTTGCCAAGATTATCACTAGAAACCTCAAAAATAAGTTCTCTGGTGAAGCATTATCCCGAATTTTAAATAATTCACAAAAGAGGTAAATTGTTATGCCGATCGTAGAATCAGTTTTAATGGTCAAAGGAGCTATAGCTATTGCACACTGGTTAGCAGCACATGGTACAAGTGCAATGGCAGCAAAAGGAGGTGCTATGATTGCGAATAGTGTTGCGGTTAATGGGTTAGCTACTACCGCTACTACCGTTACGACAATTGCAACAACTTCGTCACTCGCTGTTGGATATGTTCTTTGGACTACGGACAGACTTAAACTTGTGGGAGACGGATTGCAAGCCATGTCTGATGGTGACATCAAAAAAATGGCAGGAAAATTTGCAAAATTAGCTCTCATGTTAGATATAGATTTTGAGTATTTACCTGATGCTATTGAAGACTTGCTCCATGAAAAATTTGACTATTCTTATGAAAATGCTCATAAGGTGGCACAGATAGTACACTCATATGAAAAGGAGATTAATAGAGAAATGAATAAACGTCGCAAATAACCTTTCATAGAAATCATGAAATTTCTTACTTATGTTGCTCTTGGCATTTTAATTACCTGTACTGTTGTCCTTCTTTTTGAATTTACGCAAAATCCATGGTTCATTGGGTTCAAATGCCTCAATTTCAGGGGATCAGATAGAAGTACCCAGTTATGACGCGAGTAAAGTGGTTCAGATTTTAAGTCAAGTTGGTATCAAGTATTCGGGGGGGGTAGGTAAAAGTGCCAGTTGGTATCCTTACAAGGAGTTATTTTTGAACATTCGTAATTGTGGGTATTAATCATGAAAACAAACGTAAAAACAATCTTTTCTATTCTCGTTCTCTCTTTATTTGTAGTTGATTTTGGAGTACAGGTTCCTAGTGCGTACTCACAGCCAAGATTCTTGACAGAAGGAATTGAGTATTTAATCAGATTTGCCTCAAAAAACCCTACAAAAATCAAGAAAGCTTATAGAATTGTTGCTGAGGGTGTGGCAGTAGTGAATACAATGAACGGAGCATACAGGATTTATGTTGACTGCCGACGGGGACTAGCGAGCAAAGAAATAACATACCTTCCCCAAGATCAACAAGTTAGCTTAGTAAGAGATATGTGTCGTAACTACTTTTGATATTATGCTCTCTAAGATCGTAAGCTAAACGGCGCTTAACCTGCATGATCCAATAGCTATAACTCTTTTGGAGTCTATATCGGTGATCCGAAGTAAAAGCCGTTTAGCTTATTCTGTCGCAATTACTTATCTCGTGGGTTGAGTTCACGAAATGCACCCTAAAGTTACATATCCTTATCTGGTCTTAATCATTCTTATCTCACAAGTCATTAAAATTCGATGTATAAAATAGTACTGACACCAAATATAATTTATAAAATACTGTAAAATTTAGTAAGCATGGTTAATTTAATTATTACGCTAGTGAGATTTATTATCGCTGTGATATTAACAATCTTTTTAGTCATTCTTTTTCCCCTTGAAATATTGATTCGATTGTTTTTTACAATCATTGTTTCGGTTTTTTCAAGAACAAGAGCACAAAGTGCGTGGGACGATTTTCCATTGGTATTTTCAGGACTTTCTTCATTGTGGCAATGGGTATCAGATTATGATTAATTTCTAAGATGCGATCGCTTTTCTGATCGGGTGCATTAACAGAGTATAATGCGCCTTATTTATTATTGTGTCTAATCTTTACAAAAACTCAATCTTTTTATACATATATTGAGGTTCTAAACATTCCCAAATTAAGACTAAATCACTGATAATTTTTCCAATTGGCTGACGTTGTTGGCGAGTGTAAATAATGCCACAATGTTCAATACCTGTAGAGGCCAAACTAAGAAAATCATCATCAAAAGTAAAAATGACTCGTTGTTGGGACAAAGCATAAGCTAGTTGTCTTTCATCAGATGCACCAATTAGACCCTCTTCTGGGGATGTTGTGACATCAACTCCCCGCATTCTCAAGCCGTTTGCAATAGCATTACTAACACTTTCATCCAGATGAAATTTAATCTTGACTGGCATTTTCACCCTGTAATATTTTCTCAATTAAAGATGGTTTGTTTCCTTGTAGTTGTTTAGCAAAAGTTTCTCCTGCTTCAATTTGTCGTCTAATTTCTTCTCGATTGTCATGGTAATAGGTCAAGGCCGCATAAACATCTGCTAGGGTAATAGTAGGATGGTGATAAATAATTTCATCTGGTGACATTCCCATTCTTTCATGCCAAATTACAATATCTTGAACTTTAATTCGATGTCCAGCAATACGAGGTTTTCCGCCACAGATACCAGAAGTGATTTCAATATGTTGTGAGATAACTAAAGATGACATAATTACTTGCCAATAAGATCAATCAATCCTTGTTATTATACCATTTTTTCCCAGTAAGGCAACATCAGTGCGATCTCGAAGATATTCGCAAAGCAGCACGCTGATTTTTTTAGGGTGCATTAACAAATTATAATGCGCCTTATTTGTTGTCTATTGATGAAGTGATCCAAAGACATTAATTCGAGGGATTGAGGTAAGGGCAGTTTGTTGGGTTGATTTTGCGTTAAAATTAAGTTAGATATGTCTTAATTGATGAAACTTAGCAAGACAATGAATACTTCGACCACTTTTCAAGAAATTGCCGCCGAAATACAATTATTTGATAATATTGAACAAAAAGAACAATTTATTTTTGTGGTGGGTGCTTTAGTTTCTCGCATCATCAGTCTTCATAAAGCCGCAGAAATCATGGAAATGGATACAGAAATGTTCTTGAAAATTTTAGAATTAATGGGAATCGATTTTTCTTATCTTACTACAGAAGACATAGATAGAGAAAAAAAATGGTAATCTCTATGAAAATTGTTTTCAATTCTTCCCCTTTAATCTTTTTGTCTCAGTTAGGATTTTTAGAAAAATCCCTAGATTCTAATGATAATTTTTATTTGCCTGCAACCGTACAACAAGAAATTAATGCCAAACAAGATCAATCTTCAGAGACTCTTAATAAGCTGATCAATCAACAGAAATTAATTATCCTAAATATTAAATTAATCTCTCTAGCAAATAGTTTAAATGAACGTTTAGGGAAAGGTGAATCTGATGCCATTACTTTAGGAATAGAATTACAAACTGATTATATCATCCTTGATGACTTTGCAGCAAGAAAAGAAGCACTACACTTAGGTTTAAATGCTAAAGGAACTTTAGCGATTATTCGTAAACTTCTCAAAGAAGGAAAGATAGAAATTGAAAATTTGGAGAGTTTTTATCAAAGACTTAGAGAAATTAACTTTAGAGTCAAGCGTGAGATATTTGAGAGCATTTTTGGAGACTGAGTGTGATACTGAAGGCACTGCGTAGCAGCACGCTTATTTTGTCGGGTGCATTAACAGAGTATAATGCGCCTTATTTCTTGTTATTGATAGATTCCCACCATAACTTTAAATCACTTTCATTAATCTTTTTTTGAAGATATTCAATCTGATCTGAATAGCTGAGATTTTTCATGTCTTCAGCCATTTTTTCTTGACTGGTTTGTTTAAAAGCTAAACAGTCAAAACTTTTTTAAATTGTCGTTGGCTTCATCAATTGTTACCTCTAAAGGAGAAATAATAGTCAAAATCCCGTAGCCATTGAGTAAATTAATTTGATTATAGCCTTTCATTTTATCTAGGCGCACAATATGTTTAAAATTCCATGATATGATTGCATCCGCTACATGATTAGCATCATTAATAGACTTTGATGTAACAACTCCTTCATTGATATAAGCATCCCTTAACTGTAAAACTTCAGGTGTTATCTTAACTATTTCAATAACTCTCTGCGGAATCGATAATAAAATATCTTTAACCGCTTGGGAGGCATTAATTAATTCGCTAACAATGATATCACTCATTAACAAAATAAACTTTTCTTGCTTAATGGCTTCCATCAATTGATTGGACTCTAAGGAAAATTCATCATCTAAACAGAATCCAATGACTGATGTATCAAGATAAACTCTAAGTTTTTTCATAAATGATAGAAAAAGTTTTCTGATCTTAGTTTAACATCAAAAGTGCGATCGCCGCTCTTTTAGAGTGGATTAAGGTAGTGTAATGCAGCTTATTGATAATAGAATTTTTGAAACCTAAAAGTCGAGGGTTTTGGTTTTAAGATTTATCAAGCTTAAAGTACAATTAACATTAAGCTATAATAATCATTAGTCAACAACAATTATTACTATGTCTTTTGCAGCTAAATATCGAGATCGGATTGTGATTAACCCAGACATTCGCAGTGGCAAACCTTGCATTGTCAATACTCGTATTGCAGTAGCAGATATTTTTGATTATCTAGGAGGAGGGATGACTATTGAAGAAATATTAGATGATTTCCCCGATCTTACCTTAGAAGATATACAAGCCTGTTTTGCATTTGCCGCCGAGCGGGATCGTCGTTTAATGGTTATTCCCTATGAAACTGCTATTTGACGAAAATTTATCACCTAAACTACCTCTGTTACTGGTATCACATTTTCCCGATAGCGCTCATGTTAGAGATTGTAGCCTAAAAGGGTTTCCCGATCAAAGGATTTGGGAATATGCGCGTATCAATGGATTTATAATTGTCTCGAAAGATGCTGATTTTTATCAACGGAGTTTGTTGTATGGGCAACCTCCAAAGTTCATCTGGTTGAGGATTGTAAATTGTACCACTCATCATCTAATCAGTTTTATTTTAAAACATAAACAAGCTATTAAGAGATTTAGCGATAATTCTACCGAGTCTGTTTTAGTAATTACATAATCATATATTATCCTAAGCGATCGCTTTTCTGATCGGGTGCATTAACAAAGTATAATGCACTTTATTTATTGTTTATTGATGAAATGATCCAAAGACGTTAATTTAAAAGATTGAGGCAAGGCAGTTTGTTGGGTTGGTCTTGTGTTAAAATTAAGCTGGAGTAAATTCTAATCCCTGATTAAAATTTCAACGGAACAATCACCATGAACTTTTATACCGTTATTTTGAGAAAAAGTGCAGATTATTGGGTTTCATTATGTCTTGAAAATGGATTAGTTGGACAAGGAGAAACTCAGGAAAAAGCTATTGAGAAACTAAAAGAAGCGATTGAATCTTTTTGGGAGATTTATCATGATCAAGCCAATATATATACCAGTCCTATTCCTATAGACGAACTTCATGAATTTTTAACTGTGGGAGATTCTGAAACTCCCGAAACTTACGAACTCAGAAAAGTTTATGCCTAAAAATATTCCTTCTCTTAAACCCAAAGCACTAATCAAAATTCTTGAAAAAGGAGGCTGTCAATTTTATCGAGAAGGAAAAGGTGATCATCGTTTATATTGTAGAGTATTGTATAATCAACGTCGAATCGTTCCTATCGATATAGGTGCAAAAGAAATGTCCCCTGCTTATGTTTTACGAATTTTTAGACAATTTGGTTTTACAGATGAAGAAATAGAACATTTATTAAAATAGATGATTGAATGCGTTTTTTCAAACGAAGAAATTATCTATTCTAGTACACTTTATCTTAATTTTATTTCCAAAAGCTAAAATAAAGTGATAGCTACTTTTTTAAGGTACATTAACACAAGAGTAAAACCCTCGATTGCTTGTGATAAATTGATAATGATTAATTTTCACCCAGTCATCGCCGATAAATTAGCCTGCCTTAAAAACAGGTAAAGTGACTATCACCATTTTGCCTAATTTTTTCACTCTGGTAATGAACTTTTGATTATGAAATGATCCAAAGACGTTAATTTAAAAGATTGAGTTCAGGGGAGTTTGTTGGGTTGGTCTTGTGTTAAAATTGGGTTAGGGCTAGTCTGAATCATTTATCCTGTATCATTTAAGGGTGGAGAAAACTATGCTAAAAACCTTTAAAGCAATTTTGAAAAATAATACCCTTCAATGGCTTAATGAAACCCCTGAAATCAACTCCGAATATCCTGTTAATGTTTATATTACCTTACTAGAAGAAAATATTATTGGTGAAAATCGATCTAACGGTCAAAAAATGGCCAATGCTTTGAAAAAAATTGCTAATAATAATACTTTTACTGATGTTGATACCCAACAGTGGCAACAACAAAATTGGTGCGATCGCTCTCTTCCTAATCGGGATTAAATCATGTTATTAGATAGCAATATTATTATCTATGCCGCTCAATTGGAAAATGAGTTTCTCAGGGAGTTTATTGCAGAAAATTCTCCTTTCTTTTATTTCTCTCTATCTCATAAATGTACTGGTAGAAAACAGGAAAAAAGCTACGACTAGCGGGGATAAAAAAAGTATCTTGTATCGGAGACAAAAGCACTCTTATTATTGACGGAATAATTACTGATTCCTTGTATGGTTTAGCTCTCTCAAAAAAGTCCTGGGTATTTGATCAAATACTTTCTCAGGGATATTATTCTCTTTTATATTTATTGTTAGGCTACCTTGGTCTTTGTTAATCTGTAAATACTCCAGATCATTATTTCCTGCAACACGAACCAAAAAAGTTGTTTTAAATTTCGTCTCTTTAAATTCTTTGATATTTGCTTGAAAAACTAATTTATTGGAACCAATAATCGTTTCTTTAATACTAGCATCAAGATTATAGGTATTAACAACTTCTTTTTCAATAAACTGGGTAAATTTATTGAGAATTTCATCGATTAATTCTTGATTGATCGTAATTTTTTTAATAGGTTTTTCCGAGTCAATTACTAAAGAATCAATTTGGGTATTTTCAGAAAACTTTCTAATATTGTCATGATTAAAAATTGTCCATAAAAGCTGAGAAACTAGGGTTTTGCCACTATTATTGTAACCAATAAAAGTATAAAACTTCTTGGTTAAATCTATAGCTTGATTATTATTTCTAATTGATCCCAGATTCTTGATCAGTAGTTCCATATTATTTTTACCAATCACACCGAGAGGATAACTAATTTTTTAAAGGTGGACAAAATGTCCACCCTTAACACTATTGTAAACTGCTAGTTAACTGACTTTTGGCCTTAGCTAAAGCTTCGCTTAACTTACTAGCATCCCGTCCCCCAGCTTGAGCTAAATTGGGACGACCACCACCACCACCAGCGCAGATTTTAGCGATCGCACCGATAAATTTACCCGCTTGTAAACCCTTATCTTTAATCACCCGGGGACTAAAAGCGACCACTAAACTCACTTTATCAGCTGCGGGAGTCGAGGCCAAAATCACCGCCCCTTCCCCTAATTTTTGCTGTAGTCTTTCGGCTGCGGCCATCAAAGCATTAGCATCAATATCGCCCAAAGAAGCGACTAATAGCTTAAATTCGCCGATAGATTCAGCTTGAGATAGCAAAGCATCCGATTTATTTAGTGCTAACTCCTGTTTAACCGCTTCTAACTGCTTTTGTGTGCCTTTTAACTCCGATTGTAGGGCCGTAATGCGATCGGGAATTTCCAGAGGTTTGACCTTAAAGCGATCGCACAAATCCCGCACCACCTGATCCCGTTCATTCAAATAGGCTAACACGGCAGGGCCGGCCACCGCTTCGATGCGACGAATTCCTGCGGCGATTCCCGTCTCGGAGATGATTTTAAATAAACCGATCTCGGCGGTATTTTTAACGTGAGTTCCCCCGCATAATTCCATAGAAACGCTAGGAATATCGATAACTCGCACTTCTGAGCCGTATTTCTCGCCAAACATAGCAATAGCTCCCTTTTGCTTCGCTTCTTCCAATCCCATCACCGCTATCTCGGTTTCATGCGCTTCGGCAATCCAAGTGTTAATCTGTTCTTCCACCTGTTGCAATTCAGCGCTAGTCAGGGGACGAGGACAGTTAAAATCAAAACGGAGGCGCTCAAAACTGACGAGGGAACCTGCTTGGGAAATCCCCCCATCGACAAGCTTTTTCAGGGCCGATTGTAGCAGATGGGTGGCGGTATGATTAGCTTGAGCGCGACGACGACAGGAGCGATCAATCTGAGCATTAATTGTATCGCCGGTGGTGACAATTCCCCGCTCAATCCGACCAAAATGGATAAAAATCCCCGATTCTTTCTGCACATCCTCAACGCGGATAAGCAGATTATCGCCAGTTAAATAACCCTTATCACCGATTTGTCCACCCGATTCCGCGTAAAAAGGGGTTTTATCGAGAACTACCTGCACCTCAGTGCCTGCTGCGGCCGATTCCACCGTTTTACCAGCGACTAAAACCGCCGTTACTGTTGCGGTTGCTTGTAAATCCGTATAACCGAGAAATTCCGTCGGGTGAATATGTTCCGCCAGCTTATCTAAACTGCCCTGTACCGTCAAATCTATGGTTTCGTGGGCGGCTTTTGATCTTTGCTGCTGTTTTTTCATTTCCTGCTCGAAACCCGCCGTATCGACGCTTAAACCCTGCTCCTCAGCGATTTCTTGAGTGAGTTCGAGGGGAAAGCCATAGGTATCATAAAGGGTAAAGGCATCGACTCCCGAAATCTGGCTTTTTTCTTTTTCTAGAATCGATTCGAGCAGTTTCTCGCCTCTTTCTAGGGTTTCTAAAAATCTCGCTTCCTCTCGCTCTAATTCTGCCTTGATCACCGTTTCTCGTTCCCGAACATTGCCATAGACGGACTCGGAAAGAGCGATCGCCACTTCCGCCACTTTGGTGATAAATTGACCTTCAATACCGATCAAACGCCCGTGTCGTACTACTCTCCGAATCAGACGACGCAGGACGTAACCTCTGTCAGTATTCGATGCTGAGATACCATCCGCTATCATGTGTACTACCGAACGCACATGATCGCCGATGACTTTTAGGGAAACTTTCGTTTTTTCGTCCGCTTTCTGGTAGTCTATGGCTGCTAACCGGGCCGCTTCAGCGACAATCGGGAAAATTAGGTCAGTTTCGTAGTTATTGGCGACTTTTTGCAGGATTTGCGCCATCCGTTCCAAACCCATCCCCGTATCGATATTTTTATTGGCCAGGGGTGTCAGATTGCCATCCGCGTCGCGGTTATACTGCATGAAGACGAGGTTATAAAACTCGATAAAACGGCTATCATCCTCTAAATCGATGGTTTTATCCCCTAATTCCGGGTGAAAATCGTAGTAAATTTCCGAACAGGGACCACAGGGACCCGTGGGACCCGATACCCAAAAGTTATCCGCTTCGCCCATTTTTTGGATACGATGGGCAGGAATACCGATTTTATCGCGCCAGATAGCGAAAGCTTCCTCATCCTCTTTAAAGACACTAACGACTAATCTTTCGGGGGGAAGGTTAAAAACTTCTGTGGACAATTCCCAGGCCCAGGCGATCGCTTGTTCTTTAAAATAATCACCAAAGCTAAAATTGCCCAACATCTCGAAAAAAGTATGATGTCTGGCAGTCCGGCCGACATTTTCGATATCGTTGGTGCGAATACATTTTTGGGAAGTGGTAGCGCGGGGAAATTCCGGGGTCTTTTGTCCCAAGAAAATCGGTTTAAAAGGGAGCATTCCCGCAATAGTCAGCAAAACGGTGGGGTCTTCTGGGACTAGGGAGGCACTAGGGAGAATTTTATGGTTTCTGGCCGCAAAAAAGTCTAAAAATCGCTGGCGAATCTCGCTTCCGCTTAGGTGGTTACTCATAGAAGATGTCAGTTAGTCAGAAAATGCCTATTTTATCCATTGTGGCATTTTTGCGTTTTAACTCTCCACCTTTACTCTCGCACCGCTTGTCGGACCTGTTCTAAGTCTAAATCCAAAGCTTGAGCGATTTGTTCCACACTTAAACCCAAAGCAAGCAAACGGGGAATAGATTCTAGTTTTCCTTCTAGTTTTCCTTCTAGTTTTCCTTCCTGTCGTCCTTCCTGTCGTCCTTCCCGTTTAGTTGCTTCCTTCCATTCCTGATAGGTTTGAGATAAAGTCATAAACACCTCTCTATCCTCAGTTTCTAGGATGTTATTTATTTCCATATTAACCCGCCAACTAATCAATAATTCCAGCACATTTTCCC
>NZ_JBLZRT010000004.1:0-5164 GCF_048564745.1 Microcystis sp. | reverse complement strand
TGCAAGATTTTGAGAGAATCGTCGTTCAAAACCTTGCGTCTTCATCGGCCCGCGTCCTGTAGGGGCGAAGCATTCGGACAATAACCTATCGGTGAAACCGTAGATTTTCTATCCGAATGCTTCGCCCGTACTTTTTCAGCAAGTCCTAGCCATTCTTGGTGGTTTAACCCCCAATTAAATAAAAGATCTGCGATTCCAAGACATACGGAAATTAGGCATATTCTCGCTAATAAAATCTGCAAAGATATCGGAATACCACTAATAAAATAAATCGTTCATCAGTCTTGATGTCAAATATCAGGATCTGGCGAAAACAGATAAAGATTTTGAGCAGATTCGGGGAGATGAGCGGTTTCAATCATTGCTAAGTTAAGTAAATAAAAAAAGAGATAACTATCTATGTCGAAAGCAATCCCATCATCACAGTTAGGCGATAATAACTCTTAAGTTCCAACTTTCTATCCTAATCAGGAGACCGATTGCTATGACACTGGCAAATACCCACCTAAAAATCGAAAATCTCGCTCATTATATCATAAAAATCACAAAAAATACTTAATTTAATAAGACAACTAAATAATTGTTTAATCAGTAATTCTTGAGGAAATCTAAAATCAGAACCCAACCGGCAAAAAAAGTGAGAGAATAAAAACATAGTTCAGAGAGTAGAGGCTGTCAAGACAAGCTTTCCAGTCGTAAAATCCACAATTCCTGCCGGGTGAGGGCCGATAACTAACTTTCAAAAAAGCAGAATTCAATTTAGTAGAAAAAAATCGCAACAATCTGTCAATCTACTGAAAAAAGAGAGAAAACTTATGTTTTGTGAACAATGCGAACAAACCGCTAGTGGTAATGGTTGTCATCAGTGGGGAGCCTGTGGAAAAAGTCCCGAAGTCAACGCCGTTCAAGACTTATTAGTTTATTGTATGCGGGGATTAGCATCGGTGGTTTTAAAAGCCAAAGAAGCGGCGATATCTACTCGCGAAGCCGATATTTTTACCTGCGAGTCGCTTTTCGCCACCATGACCAATGTGAACTTCGATCAAAGACGTTTTACCGATTATATTCAGCGTTGTTTAGAGATTCGGGAAAATTTAAAAGCACAATTGGGATCGCTGGACTGGTCTGCACTTGCTAACTATCAGCCTAATTTTAATGAGAGTCTAGTCAGCCAAGGTCAAGAAGTATCCTTAGAACTAATTGAAAAAGTACAAGACCTCGATATTTTTTCCCTAAAGTTAACCGCTATCTACGGAGTTAAAGGTCTTGCTTCCTATACTTTCCACGCTCAGGAATTAGGTCAAGAGGATGACTCAGTTTATCAGGTTATCCAAGAGACTTTAGCGGCGATTGACCGGGGAGATTTAAACCTGAATGATTGGGTGGCAATCTGTCTAAAAGTTGGGGCAGCAAACCTGCGGGCCATGGAATTATTAGATCAAGGTCATACCGAAACCTACGGTCATCCCATACCGACAAATGTTCCCTTAAATCCGCGTCTAGGTAAAGCCATTTTAGTCTCCGGCCATGATATTAAACAATTAGCGGCTTTACTGGCACAAACTGCCAATACTGGGATAACAGTCTATACCCACGGAGAATTATTACCCGCCCACGGTTATCCAAAACTCAAAGAAAAATATCCCCATCTCTACGGTCATTATGGCACCGCCTGGCAAAATCAAACTAAAGAATTTGCTAAGTTTCCGGGGGCAATAGTTTTAACTACTAATTGTCTCATGCCCCCCCACGAAAACTATGAAAGTAAACTCTTTACCCTCGGACCTGTGGGTTATGCCCATATTAACCGCTTAGAAACAGTGGACGGTGCGATCGATTTTAGTCCCGTGATTGCTAAAGCGCAATCATTGCCCGGATTTACTGAAATAAGCGAACCTCGGCAGGTAATGGTGGGATTTGCCCACAATACCGTTCTCAGTGTCGCTGATACGCTGGTTAATGCCCTTAAACAGGGTAAAATCCGTCACTTCTTCCTAGTTGGCGGCTGCGATGGGGCAAAACCCGATCGCAATTACTACACCGAATTTGTGGAACAAGTCCCCGAAGATTGCATCGTTTTAACCCTTGCCTGTGGAAAATTCCGCTTTTTCGACAAACAATTAGGTACTATCGAAGGATTACCCCGGCTGATGGACGTGGGACAATGTAACGATGCCTATAGTGCCATCAAAATCGCCCTAGTATTAGCCAACGCTTTTAACGTTAGCGTCAACGAGATTCCCCTCTCCCTAATTATCTCTTGGTACGAACAAAAAGCGATCGCTGTACTGCTCACCCTGCTGCATCTAGGTATTCAAAATATCCGTCTGGGACCAACTTTACCGGCATTTATCTCCCCTAACGTCCTCAAATTCCTCTCCGATACCTATCATCTGCAGCCGATTACCACCCCCGCAAAAGACTTAGCCGCTTGTCTAGGTTAAAACTTTCTGTAAAAATCCCACCCTCGGCCACAA
The DNA here is from genome assembly GCF_048564745.1 of Microcystis sp. Taxonomy (NCBI): domain Bacteria; kingdom Bacillati; phylum Cyanobacteriota; class Cyanophyceae; order Chroococcales; family Microcystaceae; genus Microcystis; species Microcystis sp. The sequence continues at coordinate 2,687 of NZ_JBLZRT010000004.1, read as the reverse complement.
ATTGTGGCCTATGGGAAGGAGAGGGATATTATCCTCAAGGAGAATAATTTTTATGTCCGTAATCACTTTAAGCATTGATGGCAAAGATGTAGCGATCGAAGCAGGTTCGCGAGTTCTCGCAGCCGCTAGTCAGGTAGGAATAAAAATTCCCGCCCTCTGTCATCTCGATGGGGTTTCCGAAGTGGCTGCCTGTCGCTTATGTTTGGTAGAAATTGAAGGTATTAATAAATTATTACCTGCCTGTGTAACGGAAGTGGCGGAAGGAATGGTGGTTCATACCGATACCCCAAAACTGAAAGAATATCGCCGCATGACAGTGGAATTATTATTCGCTGAAGGTAATCACGTTTGTGCGGTTTGTGTGGCTAATGGTAACTGTGAATTGCAAGATTTAGCCATCGAAGTGGGTATGGATCATAGTCGTTTTCCCTACCGTTTTCCCAAGCGAGAAGTAGATATTTCCCATCCTCTTTTCGGTATCGATCATAATCGTTGTGTTCTCTGTACCCGTTGTGTACGAGTCTGTGATGAAATTGAAGGGGCGCACGTTTGGGATCTGGCTTATCGCGGCGAAAAAGATAAAATTATCGCGGGAATGGATCAGCCTTGGGGCAGCGTTTCTGCCTGTACTTCCTGCGGCAAATGTGTTGCCGCTTGTCCAACGGGAGCCATATTCCGCAAGGGTTCCGCCGTTTCTGAAAAAGAGGAAGATCGCTCGAAGTTGGAATTTTTAGTTAACGCTAGGACTCAACACCAATGGACGCGTTAAACTAACCGATGGAGGGTGATAGTGATCGATGGGCGCATTTAGATATCTACGAGCAGAAATTAACCGTCAAGGTAAGGGAGGAATATGATCAGATTATGGGTAACAATCAAGATATCCTAGGGATTGCTGCCCAATACGAAATCTCGGAAATCGATATCCGACGCGCCAAGGATTATGCTTTTGGATCGGGAGTGTCTCGATATCAATTTTTTCCCGAAGGTTTAATGGTAGCAGCTTGGCGAAGACTCGCTGGCGCTCAAGGGAATAATCTTGATCGGATGTTTCTCAATCATGAAATCTACGAATCTGACTTAGTGATTAATCGAGGTTTTTCGCAGCAACAAGCGCATTTACTGGCACAAAAACAATATCCTTGGTCCGATTCAATTCAGCAAACAAGATAATTATGACCACATCACCCGAATCGCAATTTCTGCAAGCCCTAGAAATGTGTCAGTCTCTCTCCAATTTGACGGCGCAATTTTCTAGTATTCCTTGTCGGATAATTGAAATTTTGTCTGATATTAGTCAAGAGCCTAGAGTTTTGTATTCGCTCTTAATTAAATATTCTAGAGAGGTGGATTCCGCTTTAGTTGCCCTAGATATTTATGCCAAGAATGCTGATAATTGGCGAGTAAAAGATCGAGATAAAACCTGTTCTCTTGGTTTTGGAGTAAAAGACCATTGCACGATTTTAAGCTGTTTGCTCAATTTCGGCAAACGTCCTTTTTCTTTTATTTCCTATACGGGAAATTTTGCATCGGAGGCGATTATTTTTGAGCTACTTAAAGACTGGAAAAATCTAGATTTAGCCCCTTTCTTTGAGGAAAAAATGCAAGAGTTTATCCTGGAGGCAAAAATAGTTTAAAAGAGAATTTCTTTGCGTTTGATCCTTTTGATCAAATTGCAACTCAGCCAAAAAATACCAATCAAGGAATTAAAATTATGTCTAAAATTCGCTTTGCTACTGTCTGGTTAGCCGGTTGTTCGGGATGCCATATGTCCTTCCTCGATTTGGATGAATGGCTGTTAGAATTAGCCGAAAAAGTTGACGTGGTATATAGTCCCGTCGGCTGCGATCTGAAAACCTATCCAGAAAATGTCGATGTCTGTTTAGTGGAAGGAGCGATCGCTAATCAGGATAATTTAGAACTAATTCATCTAGTCCGTCAAAATACCAAAACCGTCGTTTCTTTTGGTGATTGCGCCGTAACTGCTAACGTTCCCGCTATGCGGAATATGTTAGGAACTGCCGAACCCGTGCTAAAAAGGGCTTATTTAGAGTTAGGAGATAACACCCCTCAACTACCAGAAGAACCCGGTATCGTTCCCGAATTATTAGATCAAGTGCTGCCCGTCCATCAAGTCATTCCCATCGACATTTTTATGCCGGGTTGTCCCCCCGATGCGGACAGAATTCGCGAGACATTGATTCCGATTTTAAAAGGGGAATTACCCGTGATGGCAGGGCGAGAAATGATTAAATTTGGTTAATTGAATCAGTTATCAGTCGTCAGTTATCAGTTATCAGTTATCAGTTATCAGATTTGAGTTTTAAGTTTTGAGTGAGCAGTATGTATTAAGTGAGCCTCATCAAATGCCAGTTTGCTGCTGTCTTTTCGCTGATTATTGATTACTGTTTACTGATTACTGATTGGGTGCATCTCACATTTGTAGAAATACCGACAATCAGCAATTATCAGTGACTCCTAAATTATTACAGATGTGTCAGCAGCCGCGTGTAAGCATCCCACCGAAAAACTAATGCGCGGGGGGTTTGGGGGCGGCACTTCGACACGCTCAGTGACCGCGCCACGCCCCCAACGGGGGGTTTGGGGGGTAGAACCCCCCAAAAGCTTGGATTGAGTGATAAAATCGGAAGTAATAGTAAATCCGTTGAGTATGGGCTATGCAAAAC
>NZ_JBLZRT010000003.1:0-13301 GCF_048564745.1 Microcystis sp. | reverse complement strand
TTTCTAACACTTTCTGGTATAGTTCACTTATCATTTTCGTTATTTAGGTCATATATGGTAAATATGACTTATCTTTTTTTGGAGTCTGTATCTGTATTCCATGCTACATAAGCTTTTCAGCTTGCTTGTCCCCCTGTCAGGCCGATCGCTCCTAATCCAAAGGTGGTAGAATCTACTCGGATGCAGAGTGTACCGTGGAGTGTAATTTAATTCTCATATTCTCAACTGGCAAATTAATATAACTCATTTCCCCTTAATTTTAGATCAAATGAAATTAGTTGCTGACAAGAGTTTTAAAAGAGCATTTAAAGAATTTATCAAGAAAAATCCTCAACTTAAATAAAAGTTATTGAGTATCTTAGATTGATTAGAAGCTGATCCCTTTCTTCCTTCTTTAAAGTCTCATAAGTTAACAGGAAGTTTAGAAGGATATTGGTCTTTTTCTGTTGCTTACGATTGTCGTATTATTTTTACGTTTCGTCAAGATACTGAATTGCTATAGATAAGGATAATTTTCTTTCTTGCCTTTAATTCTCCTATTCTAAACTGGTAAAAAGTCAAAATCTATGATTTCTGCAAAGGTATAAGGACAAACTTGCGGAAACGTATCCAAAGATAAACCAGTTTTTTTGATCACCGATCGCTTGGCTTTATCATAAATTGTATCTAACCTAGAAGCCCCATAATTGTAGAGCGTTTTTGACTGGAATAAAATTTCTAGTTCTAGACGGAAATTATCGATTTCATCGGCCTATCCCCAGCCACAATTACCTTTTTCAGTCAGCCAATACTGATACATCAATAAATGTTGGTTCTTCCGAACTTACACTGTAGAAAATTCCCCAAGCTCCCTCTCTGTCCAGCAATGCTCTAAAGTTGATAAATATCAATCTAACAAAAACTCAAAGCCCTATTGTACAAGCTTTACAAGCATTAGTTGTTGATAGTTTTGCATAACAGGTTCGGTAGAGCCTAAATGTTTAACGGTTTGAATTAGATAGCTTTCCACTTGGTTTCTTTGTTCTCTCCCCAAATCTTCTATCTCCGTTAAAAGATGTTCCCAATCTAAATTTTTCATCTCCCCGCGTCGAATTTGTTCGGTGGTTCGCTCAATCCACAAAACAAAGTCCTGATCATAAAGCTGTTTTAATTCTTCCAACTGCATAGATTTTTGAGATTGAGCCGCGCTTTTATTATCGATCATAAACAAAACCCCCCACCAATGGGCGGGGGGTTTTTTAGTCACCTAATTCAAGGTTTAGCCGAACTTGCCAGCAGTGGAAGCGATCAAGAAGGCGGCGTAGGTGAAGATATAGCCAACGGTGAAGTGAGCTAAACCAACCAAACGAGCCTGAACGATCGAGAGAGCCACGGGTTTGTCTTTCCAACGAACGAGGTTCGCGAGAGGAGTGCGTTCGTGGGCCCAAACGATAGTTTCGATCAACTCTTGCCAGTAACCACGCCAAGAGATCAGGAACATGAAACCGGTTGCCCAAACGAGGTGTCCAAAGAGGAACATCCAGGCCCAGACAGAAAGGTTATTAACACCGTAGGGGTTGTAACCGTTGATTAACTGAGCCGAGTTAGCCCAGAGGTAATCGCGGAACCAGCCCATCAGGTAGGTGGAGTTTTCGTTAAACTGAGCCACGTTACCCGACCAGACACCGAGGTGTTTCCAGTGCCAGTAGAAGGTTAACCAACCCAAGGTGTTCAACATCCAGAACATGGCTAGGTAGAAGGAATCCCAAGCAGAGATGTCGCAAGTACCGCCACGGCCGGGACCGTCGCAAGGGAAGGAATACCCGAAGTCTTTTTTATCGGGCATTAATTTGGAACCACGAGCGTCTAAAGCACCTTTAACCAGGATTAGAACGGTGGTGTGTAAACCAAGAGCGATCGCATGGTGAACGAGGAAGTCGCCAGGACCGATGGTTAAGAAGAGGGAGTTAGTGCCGCTATTGATCGCGTCTAGCCAACCGGGCAACCAAACATCACCGTAGTTAGGATAGGCGGTGTAAGCGATACTATCGGGGTTAGACAACAGTACGTTCATGCCGTACAGGGTTTTACCCGAAGCTGCTTGCACGAATTGAGCGAACACAGGTTCGATCAGGATTTGTTTTTCGGGAGTACCGAAAGCGACGACGACATCGTTATGAACGTAGAGGCCGAGGGTGTGGAAACCTAAGAAAAGGGAAACCCAGCTTAGGTGAGAGATGATCGCTTCTTTATGCTCCAGCATCCGCGCCAGGACGTTATCTTTGTTCGCTTCGGGATCGTAGTCACGCACGAAGAAGATAGCACCGTGGGCGAAAGCACCCACCGCTAGGAAACCAGCGATGTATTGGTGGTGAGTATAGAGAGCCGCTTGGGTAGTGTAGTCCTTAGCGATAAAGGCATAAGGGGGTAGCGCGTACATATGCTGCGCCACCAGAGAGGTGATCACGCCTAAAGAAGCCAGGGCCAAACCGAGTTGGAAGTGGAGAGAGTTGTTAACCGTGTCATAAAGATTTTTGTGACCGGCTCCTAACTTGCCACTGGGGGGTCTGTGGGCATTGAGGATGTCCTTAATGCTGTGACCGATGCCCCAGTTGGTGCGGTACATATGACCAGCCACAATGAAGATCACAGCGATCGCCAAGTGGTGGTGAGCCATATCGGTTAACCAGAGGGACTCGGTTTGGGGATGGAAACCACCTAAGAAGGTGAGAATCGCAGTTCCCGCGCCTTGGGCAGTACCGAAAATGTGGTTAGCAGTGTCGGGGTTTTCCGCGTACACACCCCAGTTACCGGTGAAGAAGGGTAGTAAACCCGCCGGGTGGGGGGGAGTGGAGAGGAAGTTGTCCCAACCAACGTGCTGACCGCGGGATTCGGGGATAGCAACGTGAACGAGGTGTCCGGTCCAAGCCAGAGAGCTAACACCGAACAGAGCGGCGAGGTGGTGGTTCAGGCGAGATTCAGCGTTTTTGAACCAAGCGAGGCTAGGACGGAACTTAGGTTGTAAGTGTAACCAGCCAGCAAAGAGGAAAATCGCCGAGAGAATCAGCAGGAACACCGCACCTTGGTATAGGTCTTGGTTGGAGGTCATACCGATGGTGTAGAACCAGTGGTAAACCCCGGAATAGGCGATGTTAACCGGATTAGAAGCACCAGCTTGGGTGAAGGCATCTACCGCGCCTTTACCGAACTGGGGATCCCAAATCGCGTGGGCGATGGGACGGATGTTTAAGGGATCTTTGATCCACTGCTCGAAGTTACCTTGCCAAGCGACGTGGAATATAGTACCAGAAGTCCACAGGAAAATGATTGCAATGTGGCCGAAGTGCGACGCGAAAATCTTTTGGTAGAGATTCTCTTCCGTCATGCCATCATGACTTTCAAAATCGTGGGCTGTGGCGATCCCGTACCAAATCCGACGGGTGGTCGGATCTTGGGCTAGATCTTGGCTAAATTTAGGGAATTTAGTTGCCATAGCTGTTTAGGAAATTCTCCTCTCTAAATAACTGAGGCTCTTACACGAGTGCTGGTTATTTCCTTTTTTAAATTCACCCACTGTAATAGGAAACGCTTACAGTGGTATCGGTCAATCGACGCTGGTTCAGCCTAGTCTTGCCAATCCCCGGGGGACTGGCAAGCCCTTATAGGCAAGTTTAGCCAATCGAGAGACTTCTGGCCAAGAAGAATGCCCACGTGGTGACAATACCGCCTAAGAGGTAGTGAGCCACACCAACGGCACGACCTTGAATGATGCTCAGGGCGCGAGGTTGGATAGCGGGGGCAACTCTTAACTTGTTGTGCGCCCAGACGATCGACTCGATTAATTCTTGCCAGTAGCCGCGACCACTGAACAGGAACATCAAGCTAAACGCGAAGACGAAGTGACCGGCTAGGAACATGATTCCGTAGGCAGACAGAGCAGAGCCATAGGAATTAATGACTTGCGCTGCTTGCGCCCAGAGGAAATCCCGTAACCAACCGTTGATGGTGATGGCACTTTGAGCGAAGTTACCGAGGGTAACGTGGGTGACAGTGCCATCGGGGGCGACGGTTCCCCAGACATCGGACTGCATTTTCCAGCTAAAGTGGAAGATTACGACCGAGAGGGAGTTGTACATCCAGAACAGGCCGAGGAAAACGTGATCCCAACCCGAAACTTGGCAGGTACCGCCGCGACCGGGACCATCGCAGGGGAAACGGAAACCGAGATTCGCTTTATCGGGAATCAGACGGGAACCGCGAGCGTAGAGAACCCCTTTGAGGAGAATCAACACGGTGACATGGATGGTGAAGGCGTGGATGTGATGCACGAGGAAATCGGCAGTACCGAGAGTGATCGGCATCATGGCCACTTTGCCACCCACTGCTACCACGTCGCCACCGAAAGCATAACTAGCAGTAGTGAGAGCGTTAGGAGCGGTGTTGCCGGGGGCTAGGGTGTGGAGACTTTGTACCCATTGGGCAAAGATGGGTTGTAGTTGAATTCCCGTATCCGAGAACATATCTTGGGGACGACCAAAAGCCCGCATGGTGTCGTTGTGAATGTATAAACCGAAGCTATGGAAGCCGAGGAAAATACATACCCAGTTCAGGTGGGAGATAATTGCATCGCGATGACGGATCATCCGATCGAGCAGGTTATCCACGTTTTTGGCCGGATCGTAGTCCCGCACCATGAAGATCGCTCCGTGCGCTCCCGCACCGACGATTAAGAAGCCACCGATCCAAGTGTGGTGAGTAAACAAGGATAGTTGGGTGGCGTAGTCCGTCGCCTGATAGGGATAGGGCGGCATGGCGTACATATGGTGGGCCACGATGATGGTTAGCGAACCTAAGAGAGCCAGGTTAATCGCTAACTGGGCGTGCCAAGAGGTGGTCAGGATTTCGTACAGTCCTTTGTGACCTTGACCGGTGAAGGGACCTTTGTGGTTTTCGAGGATTTCCTTCATGCTGTGACCGATACCCCAGTTGGTACGGTACATATGACCGGCAATGATGAATAATACAGCGATCGCCAAGTGATGGTGAGCGGTATCGGAAAGCCAGAGACCACCAGTCACGGGGTTCAAGCCACCTTTGAAGGTGAGGAAATCCGAGTAAGCACCCCAGTTAAGGGTAAAGAAGGGGGTCAAACCCTGGGCGAAACTGGGATATAAATCCGCCATCTTGCTCGGTTCGAGAATGAACTCGTGGGGCAAGGGGATGTCTTGGGGAGCTACTCCCGCATCGAGGAGTTTGTTCACCGGTAAAGAAACGTGAATCTGATGACCGGCCCAACCTAGGGAACCTAAGCCGAGTAAACCCGCCAAGTGGTGGTTCATCATCGATTCCACGTTTTGGAACCATTCCAGTTTCGGTGCGCTTTTGTGGTAATGGAACCAACCGGCAAACAGCATCAGGCCCGCCATAACTAAACCACCGATAGCGGTGCAGTATAGCTGATAGCTGTTGGTGAACCCGGAAGCCCGCCAGAGGTAGAACAGACCAGAGGTGATCTGAATCCCGTGGAAACCGCCGCCCACATCGCCGTTGAGGATGCCTTGACCGACGATCGGCCAGACCACTTGGGCGCTGGGTTTGATGGCGAGCGGGTTGGTTAACCAAGCTTCATAGTTAGAAAATTTCGCGCCGTGGAAGTACATTCCACTTAGCCAAACGAAGACAACGGCGAGATGTCCGAAGTGGGCGCTGAAGATTTTCCGAGAAATATCTTCTAGATCGCTGGTTTGACTATCAAAATCGTGGACGTTGGCGTGTAGGTTCCAAATCCAGGTAGTGGTTTTGGGTCCTTTGGCTAAAGTGCGATCAAAATGCCCCGGTTGACCCCACTTCTCAAAGGAAGTAGGTACTGGGTCTTTATCTACAATCACTTTAGCTACCGCCTCTTTGGGGGGGAGTGCCATGAGGATTCTCCTCTCTCGACAATAGACTTAGCGTTTTATTTGAGGATAGATTTTTTAACCTAAAAAAGGCAAGTTGAAATCTGACCCACCTTTTGTTAATGTCGCTTGACTTTCCTCTTGGGTGAGATTCCAGTCGAAAGCATCAATAGTAGATGATAAGTCTTTGTTCTCTCCTCTGTTCGTTGTGCTTAACAATAATTAAAATTCTCTCAATCCTTGATAGGAGAGACATTTTCTGCTATGGACGGTCTTAGTCAGGGTCAGACTGGTAATTTTTCTTTACAAAAGTTTATTAATCGTCGCCCCAGAAGCCGATTTCCCCTTTTTCTCCCTCACCAGACCATATAGAAAATTCAATAGATAGATTCTCAAAAAACAATCAAACAATTCTGTAAAATTGAGGCCATAACCTGATCTTCTCGCGCTTTTGCTGACACCAGAGCATTCAATGACTCTAGCAAAAATCAATGGTTTGTATAGATTTTGGCCTTGGCTCTAGGAGGAACGTGCTATCCCTACTACATAAATTAATCCCAGTCAAAACCCTTCATATATGTCTTGTGATCGGTTTACTGACCACCCTGTTAACCGCCTGTGGCGATCGCCTAACGGCTACCAATCTCCCCAGTTCCGAAACCCTTCATCTTCCCGTCGTCCAAGGCCGCATTTCTGAGGTTGCCCCCCCGGGCCTAATTCAGGAACTGCGCCCCAGTTTAGATCGTTACGCTCCCCAAGTAACGATTCTCAGTCCTCTGCCCGAACAAGTTTTCGATGACCCTCAGGTGACAGTTAAACTACAAGTGTCAGATCTGCCAATTTTCCAAGACGATACCCTGAAATTAGGATCCCACTTGAGTCTAATTGTCGATAATGAACCAGCAGCAGCCATTTACGACCTCAAGCAACCGATTATCCTGGAAAATCTTGCCCCCGGTACTCATACCCTCCGCGTCTTGGCCCTGCGGCCTTGGCAGGAAAGTTTTAAAAATGATGGGGCATTTGCTGAAACAACCTTTCATATTCTGACAAAAACAGGCAAAAATGCCCCTGATCATAACTTACCCCTATTAACCTACAGTCATCCGCAGGGAATCTACGGTGCAGAACCGATCCTGCTCGATTTTTATCTGAGTAATGCTCCTCTACGTCTGTCCAATACTGCCAACGGGGATAATAATCTTCAAGATTGGCGCATTCGTGTCACCGTCAACGGTGAAAGTTTTCTGCTTGATACTTGGGAACCGATTTATCTCAAGGGTTTTAACAAGGGCAATAACTGGGTACAACTAGAATTCATCGATGGTAAGGGAAATAAAATCGAAAACGAGTTTAATACCAGCGTGCGCGTGATTAGCTTTGATCCCTCTTACCGAGACGGCCTCAGTCAATTGGTCCGCGGCGATTTATCCCCTACAATTGCCCGTAGCATTGTTGATCCCAACTATAAAACCATTCCCAGTCTAGAGGAAGAAACCCCCGTTATTGAGCCAGAAAGCCCTATAGTTGAGGAAACCCCTGTTATTGAGCCAGAAACCCCTATAGTTGAGGAAGAAACCCCTATAGTTGAGGAAGAAACCCCTATAGTTGAGGAAACCCCTATAGTTGAGGAAACCCCTATAGTTGAGGAAACCCCTGTTATTGAGCCAGAAAGCCCCATAGTAGAAGAAAAACCAGTGGAGACAGAAACAATCGAAAAGGTCGAGGAAACCCCTGAAGCGATCGAATCTCCCCTAACCACCATACCGGAGACAAAGGAGATTAACGAACTGGCCACTGGCATTCAGCCTCCGGTAGAAGTGGAACCTATTCCCGAACCCCAGAACAATAGCGAGCAAAAAATCACCATTTTTGATCGCATTCAACAAACCTTAAACCGCTTCCAGTTGGCCTCTCCCCCAGTAGAAAAAGATATCGAACTACCCACCCTCGATCCTGAATTATTCACCAATGTCGAGCGGTCTTAAAGCCTAGCTTAATCCTGTTTTTAGGGGAAGTGGGGAGGTGGGGAATGGGGGAATGGGGGAATTTCAACTAACACCCTAAAACCCCCTAAAACCCCAACCTCCAACCGCTCGATCGAGAAATTATTAAACTAATATTTCACAATATAGATAAAATCGGGAACTAGGTTATAATCTAGAACGTCTATAGGTAATTTACCAATTTTTTGCTTGAGGTAATTGTGTTTAACAAAATTTCCCTTGTCGCTGGTTTTGCCGGTTTAGTTGCCCTGACTACCGTTGGCGCCGTACCCGTACAAGCAGGACCGCAAAATAACGAAATCTTGATCAGTCAACTGCGTGGCCATGACACCTACAGAGGTGAGCCGCAACTCAACCCCGGTGACTATGTACTAGGTCGCGTCCGGGGAACCGTGGGTGGCATTATGTCCATCCAATTGATCAGACTTGTAACAGTGGATGGCAAAGAAATTTTCAGTGGTGACTTTGCTGACGGAACCACCGCTCGTATTAGTGGGGATGCCACTGGTGGTGACGATGTACTATTGCAGGTGGTAGATGGCAAATTAGTTTATGTGGGTAAAGCTCATCCCTATTGGGTTTCCCGCTTGAAACTAACATCGGAAACCGCTATCAGCAGCAATCGCTCGCAACTTTTAAGAGAACTTAACCAAAAAGAATCCGCTTGGGGACTTCCCGCTTTACCCCCGGAAACCAGAACCTTTACTGAAGTTGCGCCTCAACCCGCTCCCGAGCCTAGTGTATCTCCTATCCGCGGACTTTGGTAGTGGCAAGACATCAGGAGAAAATCTCTTGTCTTAGAAGCTGAAAAATCTTCTCAAAATCTGATACAAAAATACTAAATACTCCCCCTTTTTCCGATCAAAGGGGGGTCTTTTTTAGTCAAAAATTGATAAATAATTGTATTTCAGCCCAGATTCTCGTCAAAACATCGGTAAGGGCATGATCACTATCTAATTCGATTAATTTTACCCAAGGGCGATTTATGCGATAATGGCGACTATTTTCTAGGGGAATCACCTCATCGGCACGACCATGAATAATTAGGGTGGGGAGCTGCCTGATTAACTTTTCTTGGGGATAATTGGCTAAATCCTCGATAAATTTGGAATAAATTGGCAGAGAACGACGATAACCGTGGTGATAAACCGATAAACTCCCAGATTTTTGCCAATTGGCTAGGTTTTCTGCTCCCAATTGTCCTAACCAAGTCGGCCCGAAATTAAAAGCGGGAGCTAATAAAACGAGCCTTTGCACCTGAGAATAAGTTTCTGCCAGCCAAGCTGCCGTTAAACCGCCAAAACTGGAACCAATCAGTGTAACGGGAAGATGAGATTGTTCAATCAATTGGCCGACTTGAACAATCTGACGCGTGAGAGTTAAGCTAGAAAAGTCATCACCGTTAAGATCGGGTATTTCCATTGCTAAACCCCTCTTTTGCCAACAATGCCTCAAAAATTGCGCTTTTGTTGATTGGGGGCCAGAAGCGAAACCGTGTAGATAAATATATCTGTTTTCAAGAACCGCCATTCTAGAACCAATTAGATTTCTTCATCTTGCTCTTTGGTAGCACTGGGAGAAGAATTATAAATGGCATCTAACTGCTGACGAGCATCTTCGACAGTGAGAGAACGAATCACTAACAGGGGTTCATTAATCGGTTGTCCAGTCTCGTCCAAAAGTTCCGGATGGGAAGTCATGGGATAACCGTAGGGATTATAGGAATTAGCCGATTTAGCAGGACGTTTCTGGGAATCCATGCTGACAGTAATCAGACTCCGAATTAAATTATTAATGGTCAAAAAAGCGATAACCGTGAAGGCGAGGATATAGAGCAGATGTAGCATTGACCAAGTCTCCCATGAATTATGTGTGAATATTCCTAAATTGCCAAAACTTTATGCTAAAAATTCGCTTAACTCTCTAGCTTACCAAAAAGTTTCAGGTTAAGCATCAGTTTGAGGAGATTGATATTCTCCCCAACCCTGTAATCGACGACGACTACTGACACCCCAACACTCTGCCACCAGCTGGTGCCAAGGTAACAACATCTTGGCCTCGATACCCACCTGACCACCTGTGGTTTTAAAGAGTAAATAAGCCGTGGCCACCTCCTGTTGAGCGTTTTTGACTCTTGCCAATAAATCGTTTTGTTCCTCGAGGCTGAGAAAGGATAATCTCTCGGATTCGAGGAGGAGACGGGAACGGGAAAACCAATGGGTGAAATCCTCTAGTAGAGGTTCCAGGATAGTTTTCAGGAGTTCGTTTTCGGTGGGTTGCGAAGGAAACATTATTCTTATAATGACGATTTTGCTTACCTTAATCTTAGCGTTATTTATATTTCTTAACATTGTGACGGGAAAATTTTAAGATTTGCCCCGGCTGTAGGCGGCACTAAAGAAGTCCTGTTCACAACTAAGGGCATAACGATAGGATAAAGAGATATTTTCCGTCATCAGGGCGTATTTATCGGCTAATTTCTCTAACTGGCTTGCTAAAGCGGCGAATTCATCCCCACTATAACTATCAATCCAAGCTTGATAGGAATTCTCAGAAATCGGCTCTAGGGCTAATTGTTGACCCAGATAAGCATAAAGACGCATACAGGGACTCATCGCCACGGCAATCGCACCGATGTCACCCATCCAAGCGGTAGCGAGAAGAAAATCCGTATAGCGACGGGTGGCATTAGCGGGCTGAACCTTTCTCAGGTCAACCCCCCACTGTAAAGCGTAATTTTCGTGTAATTCTAATTCCTTTAATACCCCTGCCGCTAACCGATGAAAGCTAGTAAATCCCTGCCAATCGGGAGCTTTAGCAGCGGCGATACTGTAAGCACGGGCGAAAGATTCCAGAAAAAAAGCATCCTGACCGACATAAAAAGCAAAACAGTCCCGTTTAAGCTCTCCTGTGGCGATACCTCGCACAAAAGGGTGTTCTAGACAAGCTTGCACTAGATCTTGATGGCTGTGCCAAAGTTGCTGACTAAGCATAGGAAAATACTAATTAGGTGGACAAGGTTGGTTAACTAGAGTTCGGCATCTCACAGGGTGATACTAAATCCGTTGAGCATAGGCTACTTATAAGGACAGGCAAAAGGCAAGAGGCAAAAGGCAAAAGGCAAAAGGGGGAATAAATAATCAGTTTTTAATAACCGGATTTAGTATGACAGAGAGCTTGAGTTGTCACAGTATCAATTCCTTAACCCAAACTGAGGTTAAACCTGTTACAGTAAATATAACTGACTAAATTGGAATTAAAAACTATGCGACTTAAGCGATGGGAGTCCCCCCGCCGTCAGGGACGTAACGACAAAGGCAAGGGCGGTTCAGCCCGACAGCGACAACTGAAAAAACAATTTAAAATGCTGTCGAAAAAACTGAAAGGGGGAGAGAGTAACATCTCTCCTCTTTTTTTGTCCCCAGCAATCGCCGCTGAAAAATCTTCCTCTGGGAAACTCTCAGTCTCCTGAAACAGTCCCAGACTTGAGCCACTTTCAGATTAGGAAAAAAAATGAAGCGTACACTTGCCGTCATGACGATGACAGTAGCTTTAACCCTCACCAGTAACCATTCTAGCCTTGCCGGAGCAATCTTTGATCGCATTCAAAAAACTGGGATAATTACTGCCGGCGCTCGTAAAGATGCTATTCCCTTTGGTTTTGTCAACTCCCAGGGCAAGTGGGTGGGTTACAGCCTTGATATGTTAGAGTTAATTCGCAAAGAAACCGAACGGAAGTTAGGAAAACCAATTAAATTAAAAATTGTTGAGGTTACTCCCCAAAATCGTTTTGAAAAGTTGAAAACAGGGGTTATCGATATCGAATGTGGCTCCACTACTTTTACTTGGAAAAGAGAAAATGAAGTGGATTTTTCCGTTAGTTACTTTGCCAGTGGCACTCAATTACTCACCCGCAAAGGTAGTAATCTTGATGACATCGGTAGCCTGGCAGGCAGACGCATTGGAGTAATTGCCAATACTACTAATGAAGCAGTAATTAAAACCCAACAACCCGCCGCTATTTTGGTCAAAGTTAAAAATCGTGGCGAGGGTTTACAAAAACTAGAAGCGGGAGAAATTGATGGTTTTGCCAGTGATGGCATTACCCTAGAAGGTTTAAGGAAAAGCGCTAAAAATCCTAATAATTTAGCCATAGTTCCCTCCTATCCCTACGCCTACGAATCCTATGCCTGTACTTTACCTGAAAATGATTCTAAATGGCGCGATACAGTGAATTATACCCTATTAAAATTCATGGAAGGGATCGTTAGTGACCAACAACAAGCGGTGACAATTTATGAACGTTGGTTTGGTGAAGATGGTGTTGTTCCCTATTCCAGAGAGACTATTAATGATTATTTTCAAGGTATTGTCAACACCTACGAATGGATTCCTTTAACTGTATTTCCCTAAAATCAAGACCTTTTTAGGAACCGATTGAAAAAGGCAAGAGGAAAGTGGGAATTATGAATGGGGAAGTAGGAAGTGGGGAAGTGGGTTTTTAAAGTTGGATTTGATTAATAAAGGTAAAAAATAAACCCCCTCAACTGTTAGTTAGCAAAAATTAAGTAGGTAGGTGTTAAAAGTTGTCAGATCCCCCCACCTATCGGCACCCCCCTTATCAAGGGGGGCAGGGGGGATCAGAGGCAAAATCTATCTTCAATTTAATTATAACTACTTACTTAAATAAGAAGATTTTGAAGGCTTTAGTTATTGGTTTTCATCAATTTCTTGCGCTGTTTTTAATATGTCTAAATACAATATTTCATTAACACGGAAACCTGCTTTAAAAATCAAATCATCCATTAACGGCTGAATAGTAGGAATTAATCTTCTTCTTTTGGCAATTAATAAAATACCTAAAATTCCAATAGCATTCAATCCTAAACTAATTGCTTTCTTTCTGCCAGGGTTCTCGTCTATAATTACTCTATCAGCATTTGAAGAAATCGCTAAAGCTATCGTTTCTGATTCTCCTCGGTGTAATTCCTTCTGTAATTCTTCTAATAATAACCGATTCTCTAACTCTCGCTTTTCTATCCAAGATAGGGTTTGAACTTCAATAGTGCCAGGAACTGAATAACCTAATCCTGTCATTTCTTCATAAACAGCCACTGGAATAATAATTGTTCCATAGATATCATGGAGCAAGTTAAGATAGCCGATAGCAGCTAAACTGGTAATCGGAGAGGTGTTACTAACAACAATCACAGATCACCTAAGGTTTTTAAGGTTTGTAATTCTTGTTGCCAATCTACACTATCATAATTTACACAAATAGGTTCTTCCGAACTTACACTGTAGAAAATTCCCCAAGCTCCCTCTCTGTCCAGCAATGCTCTAAAGTTGATAAATATCAATCTAACAAAAACTCAAAGCCCTATTGTACAAGCTTTACAAGCATGAGTTGTTGATAGTT
>NZ_JBLZRT010000002.1:0-2445 GCF_048564745.1 Microcystis sp. | reverse complement strand
TGGTCTTGGCTGTTTATATTTTAACCAATAAATTGCTGTATTGCAAGCATAGTGAGCTTTTAAAGATAAATTATTGTTTTATTGGTCAGCAATAATTGTCTGTTTTTTATTTAATTTTACATGACAAGTTCGGAAGAGCCTACTTTCCCCATTTATTATAATTGTTGTCTGGTCATTCTCTCCTCGTAAAGCGTCTAAGGTTGCCACATCCAGACTATTTCCTTGAACCAACTCCGCAAAAATTGCCCCCTCATCTCCCGCACTATCCACCTGATTAATTTGAGCATCTACATAATGCCCAATTTCTTCTAAAATTACCTTAACTATCGTTGCTGACGAGGCCGTATTTAAAAAAGATGCTGATAGATAAATCTTATTGGTACTGCTGGAATATGCACCATTCGCCGTCCCTAAAACCTCATCACTGAGTACCTCAATTGGGGGAATTTGACTAAAATTTCGGCTTTGCCACTGTTGTCGTAATTGCGTCGCTTTAACCACATCATAACTTGCTCCAAAAGCGATAGCCAAATTCGCCCAAAAGCCATCAGATTGAGCGAAATTAAACAAAACATCGTCAACAACAGGAAGAATCGGCAAAAGAGAGGAAGTCATGACATTAACAGCAAAGGTTTATTGCTAACAGTTTTAGCCTAACAATCCCCAATCTTTCAAGACCTCTGTAATAGAAATTAACATTTATTACAAGAAAACGGGTTTCTTCAAAAAAAACCGTTTTCTCATGGTTTCTCGGAGAAACCCGTTTTCTAACGCTCCAATTTCCTTACTGCGTTCTATCCCTCGTAATTCCATATTAGTTAAGTACCTAAGCAAAATTAATTACATATCTAAGCCACTACTCCGTCAGACTTCTGGTGTGAGGAAACAGTGAACTGAAAACTCAAATCCGATCCCTAATAGCTGTCTCCCGTCTCCCGTCTCGACTAGGAAATTAATTTTGCACGACTACTTATTTATTCTGAATGAAAACTTGAAGTTTTACTTTTAACTCAAAACTCTTTAGAGCTGCTTTAATTTGGTTATCAAAACCTCTTTATTTAAGGGGCATAAACTATCTCAATTTTGATAATTGAGAACAAATTCTCCTTGATTTGATTAATTTTTGGCAACTTTTAAGCAGCAGCTATACCTATCCCTAACTCGCAGTTATATAAAGGTTTTGAGATTTATTCAGCCAACCCTATTTAATGATCGCTGCCGTTTTCCTGTACCGATCCTAACTGTTGACGCACATCATCGATCGCTAGATTTAACTGGGCAATTTTATCTTCTAAACTGCGGCGGGCCATTTCCATGCCTTCCTCTGGAGTCAAGCGCCCATGGCGGATATCTTCCAAAAAAGACTGATTATCACCAGCTGCTAAACCGCGACGGCTGCGATTAGCCAACACTGTCCCCAAAACACCGCCCACTAAACCACCGACAATCGCACCAGCCAAAAAACCGCCGGCAAACCCATCTCGCTGACTCATAATCCGTTTTTCTCCTAATAGGTTCCAAAAGCTCGATCGCCGGCATCGCCCAACCCCGGCACGATGTAACCACGGCTATTTAGTCCTTCATCGATAATAGCCGTATAGATGTTCAAGCTGGGATAATTTTGACTCAATTTCTGTAAAGCCGGCGGGGCAGCCACCACGGAAATCAGGCGAATTAGGGCAGGATCAACGCCTCTGCTGGTAATTTCTGCCATTGCCGTTGAAATTGATCCCCCCGTGGCTAACATCGGTTCAAGAATTAACACTCTCGTGGCTGGATCAAAACTAGCTGGTAATTTATTTAAATAACAACTCGCCTCTAGGGTTTCCTCGTTTCTGGCTAAACCGAGGTGATAGGTACTAGCTAGGGGTAAAAGGCTTTGCGCCCCTTCCAACAGGGCTAATCCTGCGCGTAAAATCGGGACTACGGCGATCGGTACGCTAGGATCGATAAAAGTAGCCGGACATTCCGCTAGAGGGGTTTTAACGCTAGTTTCCAGGGTCGGCAACCATTGCCGCGCCGCTTCGTAGGTTAACCAGCGCCCTAGTTCCGTCATCGCTGTTTTAAACAGTACCGAGGGGGTATTTTGATCGCGGGCGATCGCCAGCCAATGCTTAACCAGAGGGTGTTCGGGAACATAGACGCGCAGTTGTAAAACCATGAAAACACGAAAACTCGATCGAGGGCTAAACTTTATCTTAAGCCAAAAAGCCATCAGCCCGGAATTAGTTATCAGTTTCTGAAGCCAAGGGGCGACAGGCACTCGTGCCAAAGAAAGAATCTGGCAATTCTCCTACCTAAAAAGCTATCCATTAGTCACATCTTTCTTAACATAAAATTTGACAAAAAGAGAAAAGTGTGCAAGATGGCTCAAGGAGGTTCTATGGGGGAACTAATTTGATGAGATAGTTTCCAAGTCTGGCTGATATCATGTAACCTTCGCAG
>NZ_JBLZRT010000001.1:0-68617 GCF_048564745.1 Microcystis sp. | reverse complement strand
TGACATCCTCGTATAAATCCCGAAAAGATGCCGTCAGATTAATACTCTGCAAACTAAAACTTTCTTGCTGATAGGTTTGCAGAATCCATAAACCCTGTTCACCCCGTCGAAAAGTTTCCACTCGTTGGTGTTTACTATTCACTAAGAGGTGGTGATTCGGTGGTAGTGATGGAGACTTAATCCTTTGCTTTGCTGGGTAAGCAACTCACATAAATTTCATTTTGTCAAGAATTGTTAAGATGCGCTTACCCTGGTATATATTGCCATAGACCGGACGAGTTGGGTAGCAATAAATATCTTAATGGTGAGTCTAATACCAATTCTCCAAAGTCTGACTACAGAAGTTTAATCCCCCTAAATCCCCCTTAAAAAGGGTGACTTAAATTCGATGTGTAGTTTTCATTTAGAGAAATGGTATAATTTATGACAAGAGAGCCATTCTAATCTATGGGGAGATATTAGATAAAAAAGGAAGTGGTAATCTCGAAGAACAGCAAGGTAAAAAAATTAAGGATATGGGAATCAAAAAATATGTCACAAGACCATACTTTTTCTAGGTTTTGTCCTGTCCTCGGTACTCTATGCCCTCATCCGTTGCCGTAAATCCCTCTGCTTGCGCTAATATTTGTAGATTGTGGGCTATGGAGG
This sequence comes from Microcystis sp., assembly GCF_048564745.1. Taxonomy (NCBI): domain Bacteria; kingdom Bacillati; phylum Cyanobacteriota; class Cyanophyceae; order Chroococcales; family Microcystaceae; genus Microcystis; species Microcystis sp. The sequence goes on along the minus strand of NZ_JBLZRT010000001.1, from coordinate 67,969 downwards.
CGAAGGAATCGGCGGGATATTCGATCAAAGTGGCGGAATTGAGAAAAGTATCCACTCCCACGGGACAACCCAAATAATCAGCCACCGCTTTTGGAGTAGTAGAACCAAGGAGAATAGTTCCCGATTGTCTCACAGAAGATAGCTTTTCCCAGGGTTCATCGATCATTAAGGATAAATGGGTAGGAGCAAAAAGATTCGATAATTCGAGCGCTTTTTCCAATGATTCCACCACCACGATTAAACCATAATGAGCGATCGCTTTTTCCGTTAACAATCTCTGGGGATGTACCTGTAACTGTTTTTGTACTTCTTCCTGTACTATTAAAGCCAAAGCCTTATCCGTCGTCAATAAAATCGCAGCCGCTAGGGAATACTGTTCCGCTTGCGCTAATAGATCTAGGGCTAACTGTCTAGGATTAGCTTGATTATCAGCAATAATAACTAAATCAGAAGTAATAGAGAGATAATCGATTTTTACATGGTCAGAAACCAGTTTTTTAGCCAAATTAGTGTAAAAATCACCTATTCCTGCAATCATCTCCACAGGAGCGATCGTTTTTGTGCCGTAGGCTAAAGCGGCGATCGCCTGTGGTCCAGCCACCCGATAAATCTCACTAATACCCACCGATTGGGCTGCCACCAAAATCGCCGGATGGATGCGTAAATCCTCATCGGCGGGAGATACCATGACAATCCGTTTAACCCCCGCTATTTTGGCAGGAATCGCCTGTTGGAGCAATAAACTGAGATAGGCCCGTTTACCATCGGGAACGACAATTCCCACACTGTTAATCGGTTGATAACGTTTCCCTCGAACCGTACCATCCTCAGGAAACTGTACCCAAGCTTTGGGAAGACGCTGACGATGAAAAGCCTCCATTTTTGCACAGGCAACAGCGATCGCATTTAATAAATCCTGGGACACCTGTTGATAAGCTGCATCGAGTTCCGAGCCACTCACCTTCAGTTGTTGTAGATTAAGGGACTGTTGGTAGAATTTTTGCGTGTAATCCACCAACGAGCGATCGCCAGTAAGTCGCACCTGATCGATAATCTCTCGGACAAGCGATTCTTTTTCCCGAATTTCCGGATCGTCGAACCGTTCCCGAATTCGTCTCAGTTCCGTTCTGGCTGACCATGGCTCTGTGATAATTCGCAACATCGAGCTATTATCCTCTAGGGGCGAAACGAGATTAAAAGGTTTTCACTTCTCACACTCTAGCTTATCGCTTTCAATCTTGACCGGGGAGGGAGACGAAGTCGGTTAATTTAGCCGTCAGGAGATAGGAGTCAGAAGATAGGAGTCAGGAGATAGGAGTCAGGAGATAGGAGTCAGGAGATAGGAGTCAGGAGATAGGAGTCGGGAGTCAGGAGTCAGGAGATAGGAGTCAGGAGTCAGGAGTCAGGAGATAGGAGATTATTTTATTTATTCTCCCCACACCCCACACCCCACACCCCACACCCCACACCCCACACCCCACACCCTACACCCCACACCCCACACCCCACACCCCACACCCCACACCCCACACTCCACACCCCGCACCCCACACCCCACTTCCCCACTTCCCGATTTCCCCAAGGTAACAAAACCAGATATTCTACTAAATAGTCGCCTATCACACCAGCCTGATCTCGTGGTCGTCCAATGCAGTTTGCCAAGATATTAATCGCCAATCGCGGGGAAATCGCCTTAAGAATCCTTCATAGTTGCGAAGAATTGGGCATTAGAACCGTTGCCGTCCACTCTACCATCGATCGCCATGCCCTTCATGTTCAACTGGCCGATGAGAGTGTTTGTATTGGTCCGCCCCCAAGCAGCAAAAGTTACCTAAATATCCCTAATATCATCTCGGCTGCCCTAACACGCAACGCCACGGCGATCCATCCCGGTTACGGTTTTTTGGCAGAAAACGCCCGCTTTGCCGAAATTTGTGCCGATCATCAGTTAACTTTTATCGGTCCGTCTCCCAGTGCTATTCTGGCTATGGGGGATAAATCTACCGCTAAAAAAACCATGCAAAAAGCGGGAGTTCCCACTATCCCCGGCAGTGGTGGTTTAATTACCTCAGAAGCGGAAGCAAAACGTATCGCTGATGACATCGGTTATCCTGTCCTGATCAAAGCCACCGCCGGCGGTGGAGGGCGTGGGATGCGTCTTGTCAAGAGTGCAGATGAACTAGGTAATATGTTAAAAGCCGCCCAAGGGGAAGCAGAAGCTGCTTTTGGCAATTCAGGAGTATATCTAGAAAAATTTATCGAATGTCCCCGACATATCGAGTTTCAGATTTTGGCCGATAGTCACGGTAACGTAATCCATTTAGGAGAAAGAGACTGTTCGATTCAGCGACGACACCAAAAACTGCTAGAAGAGGCCCCGAGTCCCTTCTTAACGCCCCATTTACGCTCAAAAATGGGTAATGCCGCCGTTAAAGCCGCTAAATCGATTAATTACGTCGGGGTGGGAACCGTGGAATTTTTAGTCGATAAACACGGTAATTTTTACTTCATGGAAATGAACACCCGTATTCAGGTGGAACACCCCGTCACGGAGATGATCACGGGGATAGACCTGATCCGAGAACAAATTCTGGTGGCACAGGGCGAAAAACTGCAAATTAAGCAAGATCAGGTGATATTTAGAGGGCATTCGATCGAGTGTCGCATTAATGCCGAGGATCCCGATCACAATTTTCGCCCTCACCCCGGCAAAATTAGCGCTTATCTGCCCCCCGGCGGTCCGGGTGTCCGCATGGATTCCCACGTTTACACCGATTACGAAATCCCCCCCTATTACGATTCCCTAATTGGGAAATTAATTGTCTGGGGAGAAAATCGCGAAACTGCGATTAAACGCATGAAACGGGCCCTGCGGGAATGTGCGATCACGGGAGTACCGACGACTATTGATTTCCATCGTAAAATATTGGAAACTCCCGCCTTTTTAGCTGGAGATGTTTACACTAATTTCATCCAGGAACATCTCTTGCCCTAGGGCGTTACCATAAATTTTAGACGAGAGTAGGCTAGGGATAATAATGACAGTAGAAGTTAAATTTAACTCGTTTCAACTCAGCGATGAACAGTTCTTTCAACTTTGTCAGGATAACCGAGATTTACGCTTGGAACGCAACCCAAAAGGAGATTTAATTATTATGCCACCGACTGGAGGAGAAACCAGCAATTCTAACGCTGGAATCACTGCCCAATTATGGTTATGGAATAACCTACATAAATTAGGTGTAGTTTTTGATTCTTCTGGAGGGTTTAAACTACCGAATGGGGCCGATCGCTCTCCCGATGCTGCTTGGATACCCTTAGAAAAATGGCAAGCTTTAACCCCGCAACAAAAGGAAAGATTTTTACCTCTATCTCCCGATTTTGTCATTGAATTAATGTCCGCTAGTGACAACTTAGAAACTACTAGGAAAAAAATGCAGGAATATTTAGATAATGGGACTCGTTTAGGTTGGTTAATCAATAGAAAAACTAGAGAAGTGGAAATTTATCGTCAAGGACAGCCAGTAGAAATTTTAACTAATCCGGAGAGTTTATCGGGGGAAAATATTTTATCTCAATTTGTCTTAGAACTTGATAGTATTTGGTAATTATATAATCCTATAAAAGAGAATCTAAACATGATGACAGTAGTAGAAGTTAAATTTGAATCTTGGCAACTCAGCGATGAACAGTTTTTTCAACTTTGTCAGGATAACCGAGATTTGCGCTTGGAACGCAACCCAAAAGGAGATTTAATTATTATGCCACCGACGGGAGGAAAAACGGGCAATAGTAACGGTAGAATCACCCAACAATTATTTAATTGGTCAGATAACAATGGTAAGGGTATCGCTTTTGATTCTTCCACAGGATTTAAACTACCGAATGGGGCCGATCGCTCTCCCGATGCTGCTTGGATACCTTTAGATAAATGGCAAGCTTTAACCCCGCAACAAAAGGAAAAATTTTTACCTCTATCTCCCGATTTTGTCATTGAATTAATGTCCGCTAGTGACAACTTAGAAACTGCTAGAAAAAAAATGGAGGAATATTTAGATAATGGGACTCGTTTAGGTTGGTTAATCAATAGAAAAACTAGACAAGTAGAAATTTATCGTCAAGGACAGCCAGTAGAAATTTTAACTAATCCAGAGAGTTTATCGGGGGAAAATATTCTGCCAGAATTTAGTTTAAATCTTACTTTGATTTGGTAAATCAGAGGTAGTGATTGCCGTTTAAAGCTTGGCTTTGTTAGGCATTATATTCATCGATAAAATACGAAACTTTAGTTTTAAGGAAGATAGTCATAATCAAGGATTTCTGCAAGGGTAAAGGGTGATTCAATCGGGAATAAATCAGCAGCAAGTTGATACTTTCTGACAGTATCTTCTCTGGCTGCTTGGTAACAATCTATCCAGATTTCAGGAATCAATCTTCTCAGACTTGGACTCTCTTTTAATAAGCGTTGAACTTGTCGGCGTTGTTCAACAACTGTGCTGCGCCACCCTTGAGCATTTGCTTCCTTTTCAGTTAGCCAGTAAGTCAATTTAAGCAAATGTTCGGCAATGACGGTTAAGCGACTTTCTAGTTCTCGTTTTTCACTCCTTCCCATCGTTTCAATTTCTTCGATCAAATTTTCTAAGTCTAATTTTTCAAAACGATGTTCTTTGAGTAAATTAGCGGTTTCTTGTAACCATCGGTAGAAATCTTCTTGATAAAGACTTTTACCTGAGGAAACTAAAGACTTTTCGATGCTCATTTGATGATGACCTAGAAAAAAGAATTCTTAGATAATTTTAAAGCGACTCCCTGATCTCGAGAAGATTGGCAGAATATCGCAGGATGACCCCTGAAAACATCAGAGCTTTAAATTTAAGCTAAAATTAGGTAAAACATCTTCACCCGATAAATCAGTGGGATTTTCTAATATTTCTACCTCCTTTCCTTGACGATAAATTTCAACTTGCCGATTCTGGGGATCGATTAACCAGCCTAACCTTGCGCCATTTTCCCTATACTCAAGCAGTTTTTTCTGTAATTTGTCAAGACTATCGGATTCAGAGCGCAATTCCACCACAAAATCGGGACAGAGGGGAATAAATCCCTTTTTCTGCTTAGGGGTTAAAGATTCCCAGCGTTCTCGACTCACCCAAGATAGATCGGGAGAACGAATCGCCCCATTTGGTAGTATAAATCCGGTGGAAGAGTCAAACCCGACTCCTAAAGCTTCATTTTCTTCGCACCAGCGACCCAGTTGAGTCGTTAAGCTAAAATTACGCTGTCCTGATTCGCCACCTGTCGGGGGATTCACGATTAATTCTCCTTGGGCTGTACGTTCTAATTTTAAGTCCCGGTTGACCGCAGCAAGGGCTTCAAACTGTTCAAGGGTGATAGAGAGAGCGATCGCGCTAGGAATTTCTAAGGAGAGGGTTTCGGGTGAGGTAGTAACTGCTAACATAATCCTTTGATCAGGTGCAACTTATACTATTAAAGATTATTGGTCAAGTTTCTGCACAGAATTCTTTAGCTTGCGCTGAACAAATTCCCGATTTTTTAGGGAAACTTCCACCTCAATCGGGCGGTTTCACTAAATAACAGGTTACAATAGCCAATACTTAACTAAATTTACCTAAAAACCATCGATCGTGTTCTACGCTATTGATTTCGGAACCAGTAATACCGTCATTACTCGTTGGAATGGGGCGACAAATAGGGCCGAAACCGTGAAATTATCGGAGTTATCCCAACAAATAGCCGACAATCCCCCCCTAATTCCCAGTTTACTCTATATTAAATCAGCCAATCCCCTGCAAGTAATTGCCGGTCAAGCAGTGCGCGATCAGGGTTTAGATATCGATCGAGACCCGCGTTTTTTTCGTCGCTTTAAACGAGGTATCGGGGCAAAAATTCAAGGATTTTTACCGGAATTAGAGGAAACTGTCCTCAGTTTCGAGGGGGTTGGCCAATGGTTTCTCGATAGCATCATCGACCACTTAAAAAACACCACCCCGGAAACCCCCCAATCGCTAGTTTTAACCGTTCCCGTCGATAGTTTTGAAAGTTACCGCAATTGGTTAAGCAATGTTTGTCAGGGTTGGGAAATCGAACAAATTAGACTAATTGATGAACCCACGGCCGCCGCTTTGGGTTATGGAACCACTGGGGATCAAGTGATTTTAGTGGTAGATTTTGGCGGTGGCACCCTCGATCTTTCTTTGGTACAATTAGATTTAGATAATCCTCAAAAAAATCAAGGTTTTATTCTCAAATGGGGAGAAAAACTTTTAGGCAATAATTCCGCCCAAAAAACTAAACTAGCGAGAGTTTTAGCCAAGGCGGGGACAAATTTAGGGGGGTCAGATATAGACGATTGGATTGTCGATTATTTTGCCCAAAAGCAATCTTTAGCGAAAACTTCCTTGACTACTCGTCTAGCAGAAAGATTAAAGATTAAACTTTCTTCCCAATTAACCGCCGAGGAGGTATATTTTGATGAGGAAAATTTCGAGAGTTACGAGTTAAGCTTAGATCGAGAACAATTGAACGATATTCTCCAACAACAAAACTTTTTTAATCAATTAGATGATTTAATGACGGGAGTTTTGCAACAGGGAAGACGCAATGGAATTGAAGTTAGCGACATCGATGCGGTGTTATTAGTTGGGGGAACCGTACAAATTCCGGCGGTAAAAGATTGGGTGCGACAGTATTTTGATAGTAGTAAAATTAAAGAGGATCGACCCTTTGAAGCGATCGCTTTAGGAGCGTTACAATTAGCCCAAGGTTATCAAGTCAAGGATTTTCTCTATCATAGCTACGGGATTCGTTACTGGAATCGTCGCAAAAATGCCCACGCTTGGCATCCGATTATTAACTCTGGACAACCCTATCCTATGGAAAAACCCGTGGAATTAGTCCTAGGTGCTTCCGTGGACAATCAACCCAGTATTGAGTTAATTATCGGCGAATTAGGGACGGAAAGGGGGGCAATGGAGGTCTATTTTGATGGTGATAAATTAATTACTCGTTCCCTCGGTAATGGAGAAACTAGCGTTCAACCCTTAAATGATCGCGAGGGGGCCCGATCAATCGCTAAACTCGATCCTTTAGGTTTTCGGGGTAAAGATCGCATTAAAGTGCAGTTCTGGATTGATGATCAGTGTTTCCTGCGGATTAATGTGGAAGATTTACTCAGTCAAGAATTGTTACTAAACAATCAAATTGTCACCAAATTAAGCTAGGCTTGGCTTCAGCCAAAAATCAAGTGCAGACTCATAGTAAGTTTGCACTGATATTATCGCAATATTCTGTTTTACCGGTGGCTTTATCGACTGTGATCGCGCACGGGGATCGGGATTAGTTCGGGTTCGGGTTCGGGTTCCGGACCAAAAACACTCTCGATTAGTTTGCGCGCCCATTCTCTCAACTTGTCTATCACTTCATCTAAATAGTCCATTGACCAAATGGCTCCTTTGAGATACTAGCTATGAGTTTTCGTCGATTGATCCCCGCAACAGCTTGATTCTAGAGAATTTTAACTAATTTTCATCGTTTGGCTGTTAAATCTGACGAGCGGGGGAATCTATATCTTGTATTTATATTAAGCTTAACATAACTTTTTAGTCTGAGTATATATTCTTGGCAATTCTTTTTTAAGATATTGTTAATAAATTCCGGCGTAGGCGATCGAGGGCGGTATAAGCACTAATCTGGCGAATAGTCAAGCGATCTCGATTTTCTCCGAAACGATGCTCTGATACGGTGACATTTCCCTGAGGACCGGCTAAACCGATATAAACTAGGCCCACGGGTTTTGTCTCACTGCCTCCTCCTGGTCCGGCAATACCCGTGATACTGATCCCCCAATCGGTAGCGAGGCGTTTTTGCACTCCTAGGGCCATCTGTTGGGCAACAATGGCACTGACAGCCCCGAAATTATTTAAATCCCCCTCATTTACGTCTAAGAGGGCAACTTTTACCCGATTATCGTAGGAAATAACCCCACCCCAAAAATAATCGGAACTGCCGGCGATTTGGGTGATAATTTCCCCTAATCCTCCTCCAGTACAGGATTCTGCCACACTCAAAGTTTGTTTTTGTCGCCGCAACAGTTCCCCCACTACCGAGGGTAAAGTATCATCATCGGCCCCAAAATAATCTAATCCGGCGATTTCCTTAATTTCCGTCGCTACTGGTTCAATTACCTGCAAAGCAGCCTTTAAAGAAGGGGCTTTCGTCGCAATTCGCAAACGCACTTCGCCTAAACCAGCATAGGGGGCAACGGTGGGATTAGTCAGATCAAATAAATGGGCTACTTTTTCCGCTAAAGCTGACTCACCGATACCGCGAAATTTCAGAGAACGACTATAAATCCTCTCTTTGCCCCATCCTTGACTTTCTAGGTAAGGAATCGCCGTTTCTACCCACATTCTCTTCATTTCTGAAGGTACTCCGGGGAAAGTGAGAATAGTCAGGTTAGTCTGTGGTTGCCAGATCATGCCGGGGGCGGTTCCCGTCGGATTTGGCAAAAAATCGGCTCCCACGGGTATTAAAGCCTGTTTACTGTTACTAGGAGGCATTTCTCGCCCTAAACTCGTAAATTTAGCCTCGATTTCTGCTAAAATCTCTTTATCTTCTCTAAGGGGCGTTTGGAAAAAATCGGCGATTGTTTCTGTGGTTAAATCGTCGGGAGTCGGTCCCAGTCCGCCGGTAAAAATTAAAATTGAGGAACGTTCTCGGGCAATAGCGATCGCTTTTTTCAGTCTTTCTACATTATCCCCCACCACCGTTTGATAATAATGGGGAATGCCTAATTTTGCCAATTCTAGGGCTAAATATTGGGCGTTAGTATTAACTATATCCCCTAATAATAATTCCGTTCCTACACAAATAATTTCAGCGGCCATAATTTTTGACAATTAGCTTAAGATTTTCAATTTTGATCATTAACTGATCTCCTGTCACCATCGTTCGATCGGGTTTAGGTAACGATGGTCATGGAAGTTAACCATATCAATGCGCTCCAACATTATACCAGTAAGCTATCAACAATCAAGGTCTTGTATATTAAATGTCACTTTGTTGCTGAACAGCCCATATCTGATTTAGCAAACATAAAATCAGCGCATTATTCCCTTATATAACAATAATTGATCATAATCAAGCATAACAAAGTATTGCCGATCATCACCTCTTCCTTCCCGCCATTACAAACCCCACCAAAATCATCTAAAATTAAAATGTCCACTAAATAATAAAATTCTATGACTCGCTGGTTTAATATTGCCGGTCCCTGTAAGGACGATATCCACTATATGCTCTCTCCCACAGTACGATTACCAGATTTAGAGGAGTTAATTAAACAAGAAAGTTACTTTGTCCTACACGCACCACGACAAACGGGGAAAACCACCGCCATGTTAGCCCTAGCAAAACAACTTACCGATACTGGAAATTATGCCGCAGTCATGGTATCAGTGGAAGTAGGAAGTGCATTTAATCATGATCCTACAGCCGCAGAATTAGCAATTTTAGGGGCATGGTATGATACAATAAATATCCGTTTACCTAAAGAATTACAACCAGCTGCTAAACAATGGCAACAGGAAGAACCAGGAAATAGAATTAAGGCTTTTTTACAAAGTTGGGCAACATCTTTAAATCGTCCCATAGTATTATTTATAGATGAAATTGACTCTTTACAAGACCAAACATTAATTTCTATTTTACGACAGTTAAGAGATGGTTTTCCTAAACGTCCTGAAAATTTTCCCTCGTCAGTAGGATTAATTGGTTTACGAGATGTGAGAGATTATAAAGTAGCATCGGGAGGTAGTGATAGATTAAATACATCTAGCCCTTTTAATATCAAAGTTGCTTCTCTGACTATGCGAAACTTTAATCTTGCAGAAGTGGGAGAATTATATCAACAACATACAGCAGCAACTGGACAAATTTTCACACCAGAAGCTATAGAAACAGCATTTGATTTAACCCAAGGACAACCTTGGTTAGTCAATGCTTTAGCTAAAGAAATTGTAGAAAAGATGGTAAAAGATAGAAGTATTATTATTGCCAAGGAACACATTTTACAAGCTAAGGAAATATTAATTGCTCGTCAGGATACTCATTTAGATAGTTTAGCGGAAAGGTTAAGAGAACCAAGAATTAAAGCCATTATTGAACCGATGTTAGCAGGTTTAGAATTAGGAAATATCCCTAATGATGATATTCAATTTGTGATGGATTTAGGATTATGTAAAATGCACCCCTATGGAGGATTAACTATTGCTAATCCCATTTATCGGGAAGTGTTACCGAGGGTGTTAACAGTGACACCAATGGCTTCTTTACCAATGATTGCACCCACTTGGTTAACCCTGGAAGGTGAATTAAATATAGATGCTTTATTAACAGCATTTCTCAAGTTTTGGCGACAACAGGTCGAACCGTTATTAGGTAGTGCTGCTTACCATGAAATTGCTCCACATATAGTATTAATGGCTTTTTTACATCGTGTGGTTAATGGTGGGGGAGTTTTAGAAAGGGAATATGCAATTGGTAGTGATAGAATGGATTTATGTTTGCAGTATAAAGATGTAATTTTAGGGATTGAATTAAAAGTATGGCGGGATAAAAAACGCGATCCCCAAGCTGATGGAATTGAACAATTAGAATCTTATTTAGGGCGTTTAGGGTTAGATTTTGGTTGGTTATTTATCTTTGATAGGCGCAAAAATGCTTTACCAATGGAAGAAAGATTATCCACTGAGGTATTAGTGACAGAAAATCAATATAGAATTACTGTAATTAGGGCTTGAGTTTTATATTTTTTGTTTGACGCAGAGGCGCTACAGTCGCAGAGAGGAGAACGGAAAGAGGGATTTTTGCAGATCATTTTTCTCTGTATCCTTGAAAATTGTAGAGTAAACAAATCTGTACGAATTACCATTAGGGATAACTTTTAGGGATTAGGGAAAAAGACGACTTTTCCCAGAATGCCTAGTATTCTTGTCACCAAAATTCCGACAATGCCAAGAAACCCATTAGTGGTAATATTCACCCGTGCATTCAGGTCGTCAATAGGCTTTTCTATTTCCATAACTTTAGAATCTAGGGCTTTAATATCCCCTTTTATTTCTGATTGTCCTATCTCTAACTTATTAACATCTCTTTGTAAAGAGTCGATTTTTCCCTCAATCCTTGTCAGGACTGCTTCTAGGGAATAGGTTACGGTTTCGTTAGACATTAGACCTCTTGCATAAATCCGAAAACAAACGATAGAAACAATAATGGGAGGGACTTTCAGTTAATTATTTATTAGTAGTTGATAATCTTCAAAAATGTTGCTGTAAAAGGATCGACTTAAGACTTTTGCAAGAGGTCTATTGTGCTAAACTCCTACTTTTGCTGATTTTTTCTCTAATCGACAAGGCATCAAAATTGCCGATATGCAAGACTAAGGATAACTTTTAGGGATTAGGAAAAAAGACGATTTTTCCCAGAATACCTAGTATTCCTGTCACCAAAATTCCGACAATGCCAAGAAACCCATTAGTGCTAATATTCACCCGTGCATTCAGGTCATCAATACGCTTTTCTATTTCCATAACTTTAGAATCTAGGGCTTTAATATCCCCTCTTATTTCTGATTGTCCTATCTCTAGCTTAGTTAGACGCTCATTAACATCTCTTTGTAAAGAGTCGATTTTTCCCTCAATCCTTGTCAGGACCGTTTCAAGGGAATAAGTTACGGTTTCGTTAGACATTTGCTAAACTCCCAGAGTTATCCTGCCGCTATCTTAATTATTAAGGCTCTACCGAACCTGTCATGCAAAACTATCAACAACTTATGCTTGTAAAGCTTGTACAATAGGGCTTTGAGTTTTTGTTAGATTGATATTTATCAACTTTAGAGCATTGCTGGACAGAGAGGGAGCTTGGGGAATTTTCTACAGTGTAAGTTCGGAAGAACCGTAAAGTTAGGGTTGAGAATATTAATAATAATCCGGGTTCAGGTCTGGGAATTATCCCTAAGTCTCCTTAACCCTTGCCCTGCTGCGGGTTAATAAGACCGCTTGTAATACTAAATCCTGTTTAAAAGGTATAGGAGAGTGGGGAGACACAATATTAATTAAAATTATCAAAAATTAATTTTGAGGGCAAGTTCTTAAGTAGCTAGACACAATTAATTACACATAAGTAGCTGGTTATAATTAAATTAAAAATGGATTTGAGGTTCGATCCCCCCTGCTCCCCTTGATAAGGTAGGGTTGATTCATGAATCAACCCTACCCTTGATAAGGGTGGTGTCTGATAATTTTTAACGCCCACCTACTTATCTAACTATCTCTTGCCTGTTGCCTCTTGCCTATCCTAACTAGGAAGTTAATTTTACCCTATTACCTAGCACACAGAGTTAATTTTGTCAAGCAAAATTCTGACCGCATCGATCATCACATCTGGTTGATCCATCCAGACAAAATGACCACTTTTATCTGCTTGTATTTGCAGAAAATCTCTGGATAATTTGCCTAATTCTAGGTGCATCTCCTCCCGGAGTTGGTTGGCACTTTTAAGGGGAATAAACCGAGTCCAAAGGGAAGGTTTAAAAAAAGAATTAGCTTTAATACTAACTATCGGTAAATTACCGAAATTTTTAGCCTCACTCAGCTGACGAGCGCTTTGGTCGAGATTAAGCATTTCTCTACTCATCGTCATCCAGTGTTTAGCGCGACAGAAAGAACGCTTAACTCGATGACAAGAATCTGGGGAAAAGCGACGCAATTCTGGTTTTAATAATTCAAAAACTCCTAGAACTTTCAAAACTCGTATAATGCCTAAAATTGAGCCGATAATCGACATCCAAAATCCAGAGATGAAAAATAATTTTAATGCCTTTAATGCTGGCGACATTTTCAGCATTCCCTGCTCGTGTAAACCGTCAGTGAGTACCAAACCTACTACTTTTTCTGGGAATAGATGAGCATATAGTCGAACATTATAACTGCCAAAAGAATCCCCAACTAAAATATAAGGTGGTTCTATTTTTGCTTGGGTTAGTAATTGATCTAATTCCTGAACAATTTGGTAGCTAGTCCGGGGATAGGGACTAGGATCGCTCCAACCATAACCCGCTCGATCATAAATACAAACCCTAGCTAATTTTGACAATTCTTCTATCAAAAAATATCCCTCAATTCCCCCTAAACTATGGTCAATAATAATAGTGGGACTAGCCGATCCCGCTAGACAAAAATGTAGGCGATATTTACCTAGATTAATCAAATGACCCGGCGGTGCTTTTTGTTCTTCTAACCAAACAGATAACGTCTGATAAACTGTCGTCGCTACTAGGATAATTACTCGAATTGATAAAGACATAACTACACCTCTTGTAAAAATAAAAAATTCTCTTGGTTGCTGGAGAATTAAGAATGATTAAGTAGCTGGTTATAATTAAATTAAAAATGAATTTTAGGTTCGATCCCCCCTGCCCCCCTTGATAAGGGGGGTGTCTGACAACTTTTAACGCCTACCTACTTAATCATCAATTAAATGGTCGATTTAGCAGTGATTAAAAGAGAGTGCCAGCATTGCATCCAAAATATAATACAAATGAACGCTTGACACGATGATTTTGAGCCAAGTATTTCTAGTCAATTAAGCATAAATACTTAAAACACCCTCAAATGCGAGCTGCTACGCAGTGCCTTCGGCATCGCATTTACCGAAGAAAAAGCGCTTAATAAGTTGTTAAATTTCGAGAACAACATTAGCAGTATGCTGAAAATTGGCGAAAACCATTAAGATCATAGACCGAGTTTAATCTTATGCTAGAGAAAATACTATACGCTGATTCCGGCGCAGGTCAAACCCAAGAAATGCTACAAGCATTGATGGATCTCCCCGCTATCCGGAAAGCGTCGATTACCATTCTCCGGGTTGTTCCCCCTCAGATTACCACCGAAGCTCTGGCCAGTAAATGGGAAGAGGGGACCCAAATGCTGACTAAAATCCTGCAAGAAGTCAAAATTGAACCCAGCAAAGTCTCCACGATTCTGCGGCAAGGAGATCCCAAAGATACCGTCTGTCAAGTTGCCGACGAAATCGGGGCTGATTTGATCCTGATGGGTTCCCGAGGACTGAAGCGACTGGAGGCAATTCTAGAAAATTCCGTCAGTCAATACGTCTTTCAACTGACTAATCACCCGATGTTATTGGTAAAAGACGATATTTACGTCAAAAAAATCAAAAAGGTGATGGTAGCTCTCGATAAGTCTAGCTCGGCTGATTTAGCTCTCGATCTGGCTATTTATCTCCTGCGGGATTATCCTTCAGCGGAGTTAATTCTGACCCGCGTCAACCCCGACTTAAAACCAGAATTTGCCCCCACTTCCCCCAAAGAAATGGAAGAAAACCCGATTTTAGGGCCAGCAGTGGCAAAAGTGAAGCGGATGAATATACCCTATCGCTGCGTGGTGACGGGGGGTAAACCGGGGGAACAACTCTGCAAACTCGTCGATGATTATAATGTGGATCTCTTACTGTTGGGTTCGCCCGATCGCCGTCCTTCCGTGGCTAAGAGTTTACCAGATCTCGATCGCCTTCTCGGTACTTCCCTCTCGGATTATGTGCGGGTTAATGTCAATTGTCCCGTCCTTTTAGCTAGAAAAGAAGGGATTTAGCCCGATTTAGCCCACATCATCTGGGGATGGTGTGGGTAAAAAATGATTGGCTCAAAAATTAAGCAAATAATCCGCTTTATCGGCGTTTTCTACCAGTTTGTCGGCGATGATGCCATTGACTGAGGAGACGATAACTAACAAAATAAGTCATAATGCCCGCCAACAGACCTGTAATCAAACTACCGAAAAATAGCTTTAATAAAAATTCGCCGCTCAAACTCGCCCAATTTTCCGCCCAACTTTGGTTAGAGGCAAAAATACGACTATCGATCGCTTGATTTCCTTGACCTAAAAACAATTCTCCCAATTTATAGTTAAACAAAAACAGGGGAATATAGGTAAAAGGATTACTCACCCAAGTGGCTGCCGCTGCTGCGATTTTATTGCCCCGCACACAGAAAGCTAAAAAAATCGCAATAATGATCTGTAATCCCATCCAGGGAAAGGCCCCAGAAAACACCCCCACCGCTAACCCGCGAGCGATTTCGATCGGATGTCCCTGCAATCGCACCAAGCGAACCCACCAGTAGCGACAGGAGCGCGTCAGACGATTAATTAAGCCATTCCCTTTATTTTTCGCTTTTAATGACCGTGAGCGCATATTTTTGGGATAAATGCTGACAAAATTGATACCAACTTCAATTTTAGCAAGGAGTGATTAAGAGATGTTAAATACAGGGGATACGATCGCCGCCATCGCTACGGCGATCGTTCCGGAACAGGGTAGTATCGGTATTGTCCGTTTATCTGGTAGTCAGGCAGTGGCGATCGCTCGTCGGCTTTTCCATACCCCCAACCGTCAACCCTGGGAAAGTCATCGTCTTCTCTACGGTTATATTCGGCATCCCCAAAGTCAAGCAATTATCGATGAAGCTTTGCTGTTGCTCATGTTAGCGCCCCGCTCTTTCACCCGCGAGGATGTGGTGGAATTTCACTGTCATGGAGGCATTATGCCCGTACAACAGGTGTTACAGTTATGTCTAGAAAATGGGGCGCGTTTGGCACAAGCGGGGGAATTTAGCCTGCGTGCCTTTCTGAACGGCAGAATTGACCTAACTCAAGCCGAAAGCGTCGTCGATCTCGTTGGGGCGCGTTCTCCCCAAGCGGCACAATTTGCCCTCGCCGGGTTACAGGGGAAACTCGCGCAACCGATTCGGCATTTGCGTGCCACCTGTCTCGATATTTTGGCTGAAATTGAGGCCCGTATTGACTTTGAAGAGGATTTACCGCCCTTGGATCACGAGGCGGTTGTCCATAGCATAGAACAGGTTTTTTGTCAAGTAAATTTAATTTTAGCTACCGCCGAGCGCGGGGAATTGCTGCGTAGTGGTCTGAAAGTGGCGATCGTGGGACGGCCGAATGTGGGTAAATCCAGTTTGTTAAATGCTTGGAGTCGGAGCGATCGAGCGATTGTCACCGATTTACCTGGCACTACCCGCGATATCGTCGAATCTCAGCTAGTTGTGGCGGGAATCCCCGTACAAGTCCTCGATACGGCTGGAATTCGCTCGGCCAGCGATCGAGTTGAACAAATTGGGGTGGAACGTTCCCGTCAAACGGCCCGGTCTGCTGATTTAGTTCTCTTAACCGTCTCCGCAGAGTCAGGATGGACCGAGGAGGACGAGGAAATTTATCGCTCTGTCAGCGATCGCCGATTAATTTTAGTGATTAATAAAATTGATTTAGCTCATCCCGAAACGGTAATTTATCCAGCAGAAATTGAGCGCGTTGTCAAGCTATCCGCCGCCCAAAATCAGGGGATTGAAGACTTAGAAAAAACTATTATTAATGCTGTCCAAAATCAAGAAATACAGGCGGCAAATTTGGATTTAGCCATTAATCAACGACAAGCGGCCGCTTTAACTAGGGCGAAAATTGCTTTGGAACAGGTCAAAAAAACAATTGACCAAAATTTACCTTTTGATTTTTGGTCGATCGATCTGCGTACTGCCATTCAAGCTTTAGGAGAAATTACCGGCGAAGAAGTAACTGAATCGGTACTTGATCGCATTTTTAGCCGTTTTTGTATTGGTAAATAAGCAATTAGGAAATCTGGTCAACTGTGTTGGGTTAACTGTAGTCTTGTTGAGGATTGTATAACTCAGATATTATTGGAAAAAAAGACTTTCCAAGCGGCCGTAATAATGGCACTCCCCAAAAGGATGATTAATGTCCAGACCTGATTTTTTTGGGTTCCTTCCACTGATTTTAGCCGATTGTCGATGCCTTCGATTTTCCCGTCTAAAACTTTAATATCCCCTTTGATATCAGCTTGTCCTATCTCAAGTTTTGTTAAGCGATTATCTAATCGATCAAACCGTTCATCAATCTTATCGAATTTCTGGCTAACTTCCTTGATACTGTCTTTAATTTCTTTAAGGATGACATCAAGGGAATAAGTAACAGTTTCGTTAGACATTGGGTCAACTCCTATACTGCATCTGGTTGGATATAATTTTATCTTAGTCTAGGCTTTAAGAAAATTTTCTTTCAGGAGCGATTAACTGTAGTCTTGTTGAGAATTAGAGAACTCAGATATTATTGGAAAAAAAGACTTTCCAAGCGGCCGTAATAATGGCACTCCCCAAAAGGATGATTAATGTCCAGACCTGATTTTTTTGGGTTCCCTCTACCGATATTAGCCGATTGTCGATGCCTTCGATTTTCTCGTCTAACACTTTAATATCCCCTTTGAGATCAGTTACTCCTATTTCTAGTTTGGTTAACCGATCTTCTACCTTGTCAAATCTTTCGTTAACCCGCTTCTCAAGCGAGTCGATCTTTCCCTCAATCCTTGTGAGGACAGCTTCTAGGGAATAAGTAACAGTTTCGTTAGACATTGGCTAAACTCCTATACTGCATCTGGTTGGATATAATTTTATCTTAGTCTATGCTTTAAGAAAATTTTCTTTCAGGAGCGGTTAACTGTAGTCTTGTTGAGAATTAGAGAACTCAGATATTACTGGAAAAAAATACTTTCCAAGCAGCCGTAATAATGGCGCTTCCCAAAAGGATAATCAATGTCCAGACCTGATTTTTTTGGGTTCCCTCTACCGATATTAGCCGATTGTCGATGCCTTCGATTTTCTCGTCTAACACTTTAATATCTCCTTTGAGATCGGTTAATCCTATTTCTACTTTTGTCAAGCGCTCATCAATCTTATCGATCTTCCCCTCAATTCTTGTGAGGACAGCTTCTAGGGAATAAGTAACAGTTTCGTTAGACATTGGCTAAACTCCTGTACTGCATCTGGTTGGATATAATAATTTTATCTTAGTCTAGGCTTTTTGGCATTCCTTACCCTATAGTTAACTTCACTTCTGTCCAACCACTGAGATAGTGTTAGGTGAAAACTTCGCTACTTTCTTGTCACTGATTACCCGTTACTGTTCATTCTCTACGGAAAAACCCTAACTGCCAATTTTTTCGGGAACTTCCTAACATCCCATTCATCTTAAAGCCTAGATTCCGCCTGGAAAAAGGAGGAAATCCAGAGGAGTTTCCGGCTTTTTTCCTAGCCCTCTCGGTTTTCTTTTGGTATAAATTGGGTAATGTGTGCAAAGGAGTGAGCGAGTGGTGTTTAGCATCGAACCAAAAATTATCAATCCGCCCAAAAACCGTCATGATTATCAATTGTCGGAAGTAATTCGCTATCGTGCTTGGGTAGAGATCGATCGCTCTGCCTTACAACAAAACGTGCGAAAAGTCAAGGCCTTATTAGCCCCAAAAACGGAATTAATGGCGGTAATTAAAGCCGATGCTTACGGACATGGGGCAGTTAAGGTGGCTAACAGCGTTTTAGAAGCCGGAGCGCAGTCTTTAGCCATCGCGACTATCGGGGAAGGTATCGAACTACGGGAAGCGGGAATCGTTGCCCCAATTATGATTTTAGGGGCAGTCAATACCCTGGAAGAAG
This sequence comes from Microcystis sp., assembly GCF_048564745.1. Lineage (NCBI taxonomy): Bacteria > Bacillati > Cyanobacteriota > Cyanophyceae > Chroococcales > Microcystaceae > Microcystis > Microcystis sp. Next base: position 49,365 of record NZ_JBLZRT010000001.1, on the reverse strand, counting down.
TGGCAGCCTTAGCCCATTGGCAATTGCAACCCACCCTGGTGCAAATCGAACAGGTACAAATTTTTGCCACCGTGATGAGACGCTTAGAACAGCGGCTGCCGGTTCATATCAAACTAGATACGGGGATGTCTCGCTTAGGTACACAATGGCAAAACGGCACAAAATTCGTCGAACAGGTTTTAGAGGCTCCTAACCTGAAAATTGCCAGTATATACTCGCATTTTGCCACGGCTGACGATCCCAATCCCGAGATCATGCAGTTACAACGGCAAAGATTCCAACAAGCGATCGCCGAGTTAAGATCAAAAGGTTATCATCCCCCCTGTCTGCATTTAGCCAACTCTGCCGCTACCCTAAGCGATCGATCTCTGCACTACGATCGAGTTAGAGTCGGATTAGCTCTCTACGGTCTTTATCCCGCCGATCATCTCACCGATAAAGTCCCTTTGCAACCGGTGCTGCAAGTAAAAGCGCGCATTGCCCAAGTCAAAACCATTGCCGCCGGCTCGGGAGTGAGTTATGGTCATCAGTACATAGCGGCAAAAGATACTCGTATTGCTGTGGTCGGTATCGGTTACGCCGATGGAATTCCCCGCAATCTCTCCAATCGTTTAAAAGTATCCCTGAGAGGACGTTTAGTACCCCAAATCGGCGCGATAACCATGGATCAGTTAATGATTGACGTGAGCGAGATTCCAGAGGTAAAAACAGGGGAAATCGTCACACTTATCGGTAAAGACGGACCACAGTGCATTACCGCCGACGATTGGGCGCGGGATTTAGGTACAATATCCTGGGAAATTCTCTGCGGGTTTAAGCATCGTTTGCCGCGAATTATTATTAGCAACGGCTAATTAGGGCGGTGATCTTAAAAAATGTCAATTGGCGGCAATTCTTATTGTTAACTGACTGGTGAGATCTGTAATTAATTTTGCCTAGATACTTGCCTTGGTCAAGTGCGATCGCTGATTGCTGGGCTAGATGAGGGGATGAATTCTCCGGTGCTTTAGGTTAAAATAAACAGGGTTAATCGACGGCAAATGATTAGTTTTACCCTAGAGGCAGCGATGACTACAAGCAAAGATTTACCCCTACCCCCCGGCAGTTTCGGATTACCCCTATTAGGAGAAACAATCGCTTTTTTGACCGATGGGGATTTTGCCAGTAAACGTCATAATAAATATGGTCAACTTTTCCGTACTCATATTTTTGGCAGTCCCACGATTATTTTATCCGGTGCCGAAGCTAACCGGTTTCTCCTCAGCAACGAGAATAAATACTTTGCAGCAACTTGGCCTAAAAGTACCAAAACTCTCCTCGGCAGCGCATCTTTAGCGGTGCATACAGGAGATGTCCACGCTTCCCGTCGTCGCTTAATCTATCAAGCTTTTCAACCCCGGTCCCTAGCAAGTTATATCCCTACGGTAGAAACAATTACCGCTCGCTATTTAGAGCGTTGGCAAACCGCAAAAACCCTGTCATGGTATCCTGAATTAAGAAACTATACCCTCGATATCGCCTGTAAATTATTTGTCGGTCTTGATCATGGTTCTGCTACCAAATTAGGAGAAGCTTTTGATACTTGGTGTGCGGGACTATTTACCCTTCCCATTCCCCTTCCCTGGACAGCTTTCGGCAAAGCATTACGCTGTCGAGAAGAATTACTGGAAGCCATAGAAACTATCATTTTAGAAAGAAAAAAAAATGATGACTTAGGCCAGGATGCTCTGGCTATCCTTTTACAAGCTAAAGACGAAAACGGTCAAAGTTTATCCCTAGCGGAATTAAAGGATCAAGTGCTATTATTACTCTTTGCTGGTCATGAAACTTTAACCTCTGCTATCGCCACTTTCTGCCTACAAATGGCACTGCATCCCGATATTTTTCAGCTTGTCTTGGAGGAAATAACTAATTTTGATCTATCCACTCCTTTAAGCGTCGATACCCTTAAACAGATGACCTATTTAGATCGCGTTTTAAAAGAAGTTTTACGTTTTACTCCCCCCGTGGGAGGAGGATTCCGTCGGGTAATAGAAGACTGTCAATTTAACGGTTATCATTTGCCGAAAGGATGGACAGTGCAGTATCAAATCACCAATACCCATAAAGATAATAATATTTATTCTCGTCCTGAAACCTTCGATCCCGATCGCTTTTTAGCCGAGGAAAAACCCTACGGATATATCCCCTTTGGTGCGGGATTGCGCGAATGTATCGGCAAGGAATTCGCTCGTTTAGAGATGAAAATTTTAGCCGTCCGTTTAGTACAAAAATACGATTGGCAATTACTCCCCAATCAAGATCTCACCCTCACCTCTATCCCCACTCCTCACCCCCGGGACGGTTTACAAGTTACCTTTAAACCCCGTTAACCGGCTAGGATAAAAAAACTTTTAAAAAAGTTTAGCGTTCTTCTCGTAGCCGTGAAATTTATTTCACGGCATTTATTGACCGAACAGAGGTTAATCAGCAGCGGGTAAAGCTTTCGGTAATTCTCCATTTTGCTGATGATTTGGTGTATCGAATTCGAGAACTAGGTAACGAATCAAACGCGCTAGGGATTTTTGTAGCAAACCTTCAGCAATTTTTTGTCCCATCTGTTGGGTTTCCGGTTTAGCGATTAGTTTAGTCATCACTGGGACCATAGCCATGGCATCGAATCCTTTTGTTTCCTGTAAAATACTAAAGATGTTGCGAAGATGCTCAAAACTCTTGGCATCACCTAACAATTCTGGGGGAGTTTCTTGTACCGCTAAACCCACCTGTTGCCGGAAATTAACTGTGAGATTAAACCAAGTGCGACGGCCGAAGTTATCGAGCGCATTGACTAACTCATTAACTAATTTTTCGCGGATAAATATACCCCTGTCTGAAAGGAGAAAATCTAACGCTTGATCGGTCACTTTCTCGAAGTTAAAATCATTAGAATCTTTAGCATTTCGCAGGAGATTTTCTAAACGATTCCAGCGAAAAGTACCGTCTTTAAACAATAAATCTCGCAGGGAATCTCGCAACTCCGTGGAAGGATCGGTGAGCAGACGTTTAGCAATATAAGGATAGGCTTTACTCAGTACCTTAAAATTAGGATCGATGCCAATTGCTATTCCCTCTAAAGTCACCATCGAGCGAATAATCAGGGCATAATAGGCAGGAACTCGAAAGGGAAACTCATACATCATTGCCGACATTTTATCGGTGATACTTTTAAAGTTTAATTCTGCCACACTCGCCCCTAAAGCATTACCGAAAACTTCCGAAAAAGCGGGAACAATTGGCTCTAAATTGGTAGTTGGTGACAGGAAGTCTAACTTAACGTAATCCTTGGCCAAAGACTCAAAATCCCGGTTGACTAAATGCACCACCGCTTCGATTAAACCGTAGCGTTGATAGGGTTCAATATTGCTCATCATGCCGAAATCAAGATAAGCTAATTTACCGTCGGGAGTCGCTAATAAATTACCCGGATGGGGATCTGCATGGAAAAATCCGTGTTCAAGTAATTGACGCAAAGAACACTGCACCCCCACATTAACTAAGTGGGTGGCATCAATACCCTGAGCTTGAATTTCTTTGATATTAGTTAATTTTGTGCCGTCCACCCACTCCATGGTTAAAACCCGTCGCCCAGTATATTTCCAGTAGATTTTGGGGATGTAAATTTCGGCAATGTGACCATAAAGTTGAGCGAATTTTTCGGCGTTTTGTCCCTCGTGAAGATAATTAATTTCTTCAAAAATACGAGCGGCTAATTCGTCGGTAATTGCCACTAAATCGGAGCGAAGTCTTTTAATATTACCTTTCACCCAAGTCGCCAAACTACGCATGATATACACATCTAAAGTTATACAGCGAATCAAATCGGGACGCTGTACTTTAACGGCGACTTTCTCTCCGGTTTTTAATTTACCTTTGTAAACTTGTCCTAGGGAAGCGGCCGCTATAGGATTGGGGGATAATTCTGCGTAAATTTCCTCGGGAGAATAACCTAATTCTTCCTCGATAAAACGATAGGCAATTTCGTTAGGAAAAGAGGGTATTTGATCCTGTAGAGTGGTTAATTCTTCTAAATATAAAGGCGGTACTAAATCAGGCCGGGTAGAGAGAGCTTGACCGATCTTAATATAGGTCGGTCCCAATTTGGTCAACATTTCCCGCAATTGTACGGCCCGTCTAATTTCATTTTTTGGCGATTTTCCCCGCAGTTTATCCCACCAGATACCGATGACAAAAGATAAAACCGGCAGGGCAATTTCGATTAATCTCCCCACAACGTCTAGAGGTCGCCCACGGTAATAGTCGTTAATAACTTGGGGATTGTAGCGCCAACTCTCGGCTACGTTGTCATCCATGGGGCCGATATCTTCCCGATGCTCTTCGGGAATATGGACCGGCTGCACTTCAACGGTAATCGCTTCTGGGTTTTGCGTCTCTGGGGAGATCATCTGTTCGGACATAGTTCGGTGACGGGGCAGGGTGATTTGTAAACTATTGTAACAAGTATCGGCTTGCTGCCCGATCTTGTTTCTGTCTCCCTAGTTCTAGGTTCAGGTTAGCCATCAACTTTCCCAGGATGTTTATCGGTGTTTTCGACGATTTCGAGGCTGATACTGCCCTGATTATCCTGAATGTAGGTGTCAAAAAATAGGGCGGTAATTTGGCTGATTTCTAGGACTTTGTTAAATAAACTAGGGACGGCTGACCGATAACTAAATTCACCGCTAATCATCCGAGGTTAAATTGGCTAAGTTAATCATTATTGTTGCCTCTCAAAGTATTCTACGATAGCTCTCGCTATCGATTCTGCACCATCTTTAGCCAGTTTAACCTTTAATCTGGGCGGTTGGGGAGCTTGCCGTAAAAAGTCCCAATTACCTTGAAAAAATTCTTCACTGCTAATAATTTGATGATAACTATAATCTTGGATCCCAGCCAATAAAATCGCTGATTCGGCGAAACCTTCTCGCATCAGGGAAACAATCGGAACCTCTAATTTTAAAGCCTCGGCAAAGGTACTATATCCTGGTTTGGAAATAATTCGATCGCACAGGGGCATAAAATCCACAGGACGATAGCTCCGATCTGGTTTATCCTGTAGGCGGATTAAATTGGGCAATTCGGGCGCGTTTTTTTCAAAAGTGATAAATTGCCAATCGGGAAAACTGGCGAGATTATCATAAGGAATTGCTTCTAATCCTAACCCACCAAAACTCAATAAAATAGTTTTTTCTTTAGGTGAATTTAGCTTAAATTCCTGTCGCAATTGTTCTTCACTGTAGCGGGGTGTCCCCCCGGTTAAATTTGCTTCTGTAATGTGAGGAAATGCTGTCATTGCTTCTGCTAAAGGCAGTTTAAACAAGCGATCACATTGATTATAACAACCACTAATCCAATCACTAATACTGGCAAATTCTTCACCCCAATCACGATAGATAAAATCCCAGCCAAAGTTACCGATCATCCAACAAGGAAGCCCAGCGCTTTTGGCAATTAGTGCCGCTAAGGGCGGTAAATCGGCCACAACTAAACCCACACGATTAGTTTTAATAAAATTAACTTCACTGGCAATAATTGACCTTGATTGAGCAATTATTTGTTCTAATTTTTCTTTAGTAGCTAATTTATCCATCGTTAAACTATCCGATTGGATTACCCCCACATCAAACCCCCGATGTCTTTGAATATATTCTCCGGATATATAGGAATCTAATAACCAGCGCGGAGCAGTGGTGACTAATATCGGCAAAATTTCGGGATTAAGTTCAATAATATTAGCTACTACCGAAGCACTGCGGACAGCATGGCCAAAACCATGATTAGTAACGGCAAAATAAACAACAGGACGAGACATAAATATCAAGTAAGGTGAGAATAATAAGCGATAAATTTTGTTTTTCAGACCGTAGATAATAATTACCCTTAATTTTAGGGAGGCAAATGAGGCAGTATATAAATACTAGCAAAAGCATAATATTCCGCTCCCGATTGACAAGCTTCTTGCAGTAAAGATAAAGCCTCCGAGTCTCCTTGTTTTGCGAAACGTAATAATGCTAACAACCTTTTAATATATTGACTACGATAGTTAATTAATTCTTTTCGTCCACGCATACCATTGAGATCGAACAAATCTTCAACAATTTGACCACGTCGATCCCGACCATAAACACTGGCCAATTTTGCCATTTCATCCCAAACAAATTCAAGATGTGTATTCGGATCGGTTACTCCATCCGTGGGGTCTATTAACAGAGGATTTCCTGTGATATCATCGAGAGGAAAATTTGTGCCTTTGTGATTGGCATCATTACATTTATCACAAGAAAGCAGTAAATTCTCCCAAGTAAAAGTCAGATCAGGATACTGGCTTTTTGGATAAAAATGTTCGATCGCTCCGTAAGTTACCACTATAATCTTACTTTCACAGTAAGCGCATTTCCCATTAAACATTTTAACTAATGCGTCTTTAACTTGCGGATGACGGTATTTATTTTGTGCTTGGTTAATTTGAGCTTTAGTTGCCTTGTTGTTTGATTTTATTGATTCTAAAGCCTCTAGCCAACGAGCGGCATTTTTAGCTAATACGGGCGGCTCTGATATTCTGGTGACAGGAATCAAGATAAACGCTCCTCTAGTAAGGCATCAATTCGGGATTCTAAACTATTAGGTTGACTAATTTCGCCAAAGGGTTTAACTTCTCCAACAAATAATGACAGTTGTTCATATTCTTCCTTTTCTTCTGCTGCCAGATTTTTATTTTTACGATTTAGTTGGTGGTAACGCTTAATTTTATTTTCTGTCTCAGTGGGAAAGGTTGATTTCAAACCAAAAGCAGAACTTGTTAAAGTACGATCAACATTAGCCGCTAATTCTTTATAAGGAATTTCTACAATCTCTGATTCACCCTCTACCAGATCGATTCGTAGGGTTAAAGAATTTGGCCCTGCACCGGCAGCGATTAAAGGACTATGAGTAGCGACAAAGAATTGAAGCTTGGGAAAAACTTCCTGTAACCATCCAGCAATTTCCCTTTGCCAAGAAGGATGTAAATGAATATCTAACTCATCGATTAAGACGACTCCAGAAGCCTCTGTGGGGTTATCTAGATTGGGGAAGGATTGTAATAATCGCCAAATTAAATCTCCGGCTAAAGCAATCATACTCCTAAAACCATCGGATAAACTAATGGTTGGAACTTTTTGACCGTTAACTAGAAACTGAATCAAGGCATCGGCAGTTACTTCAGCAATTTCTACATTACCGGGTAACAGTTTAGTAATTGCTTCTTCGCCGATTTTTTTCATTTGTTTGGATTTACTATCTTCAGGATTTTTGGCTATTCGATAATCTAAATACACCATCCATCTCTCAAAAGAACTTAAAGATGTATCCTCATTAAATTGGCTGAAAAAGTTGCTAGAGCGTTGCGGGGGTTCAAGACTAGGAACATTCCGTTGATTCTCTCGTGTCAAACGACGGAAAGCTCCATAACCGACGGCAAACCAACCACGACTATCGGAGGCAAAAGCATTGGCTCGCAACCAACCCAAAATTTTGCTATTTTCTTCGATTAATGCTGGTTCTGTATAGGTTTGTTTGTCCTTACTGCCTCCTAATTCTAACCTTTCCTTGCCTGTAACAAAATAGGAATAAGCAAAAGTTTTTCGAATTTTATCCCAACCATATTTTCCCGCATCCCCATCTTCTTGATGAAGCACTGCGGTTAATTTACCCGGTGTCTTGGGATTACAGATCCAACCGGTCGGACGTGGTAATAATTCTTTGGCTGCTTCTGGTCCCGCGAGCAGCAAAGCTAAAGCCTGTAAAATCGTGCTTTTTCCTACTCCATTTTCTCCTAATAAAGTGATCCAATGATAAGGTTTAGCATCCTGACGACGTTGATTGGGATTACTAATAAATTTAATCTCTTGATTCTGGAAGCATTTAATGTTTTCGAGTTTTATACTTTCAACCCACATGGACATTCCCCCAGAGAATAACAGCGATCGATAAAATTCTAGCTTATTTGGCCACATCTAGCCCTTTTTGTCCTTCATCTCTAAATCCAGTCAAAAACCCTCTCTTCGGGGAGAGGGTGAATTAGATTTAGGAATTTTCCTCTAATCCAAAGACGCGATTAAAAGCTTTCAAGACTTTATAACCAGAATCGATCGATTCTAGGGGATCTTTCCGCAAACGGTGACGTAAACAGAGAACAATTACCCGACGGATATCATCTACCGTCACAGTTGTCCGTCCTTCCAAAGCGGCCAGAGCTTTAGCGGCACGATTGGTAACGATATCGCCGCGCAATCCATCCACGTCCAACTCGGAACAAACCTCGGAAATTTTCACCCGCAGATCATAATCAAGCTCCACGGAAGGCAAAAGATTCTGGGCCTCCACGAGCTTTCTTTGCAGTTCTTCCTGTTCTAAGTTATATTTCTCTAAAAACGAGAGGGGATTGCCATCAAATTCCGCACGCTGTTCCACGATTTTGACCCGTAGAGGTGGTTCTTTGACGGTGTGAATCTCGGCGTGCATTCCGAAGCGATCGAGCAGTTGTGGGCGCAATTCTCCCTCTTCTGGGTTGCCTGATCCCACCAAAACAAACCGGGCCGGGTGACGGATGGAAATTCCTTCCCGTTCCACCGTATTCCAACCACTAGCGGCCGAATCCAATAGCACATCGACGAGGTGATCGTCAAGTAAATTGACTTCATCCACATAGAGAATGCCGCGGTTAGCTTTGGCCAGCAAACCCGGTTCAAAAGCTTTTACCCCTTCTGACAGGGCCTTTTCGATGTCAATCGTGCCACAGACCCGATCCTCCGTCGCACCGAGGGGCAAATCTACCATAGTGACTTTTTTCTTGGCAATGGTCAAGGGGATGGCCTCGTCCACCTTTTGCCGCACCTCATCGCTCATTAAATCGGGATCATTGGGGTCAGAATTAAAGGGATCGTTAGCAACTACGTCAATTTCTGGTAAAAGGTCGGCTAAAGCCCTAATTGTGGTCGATTTTCCCGTACCTCGATCCCCCATAATCATCACCCCGCCAATTTTGGGGTCGATGACGTTGAGCATTAGGGATAATTTCATTTCTTCCTGGCCGACAATAGCGGTGAAGGGAAAAACCACGCGGCGAGTTTTCGGAGGAGCTTGGGGAGTCACGGTCATAAGTTGATTCAAAAGTCAAGAGTTTTTGAGTAAAGAATTATATCTAGTGGGGGTTCTAGCCGTCAGCTTTCAGCAAAGCTTTATCATTGTAAGTCTTTTTTCCTGCTTTTTAAGATCCAGCGCCAGAGGGGATGACCCGGCCCTTTGGCCTGAATTTTCTGCACCCGTTGCTCTAAGCGCAGTTTTTCTCTGGGGGAAAGTCCTAAAATAATGTTGCGACTTTGCCAGACTAACACTGCTCCTGTAATGGCAAGACAAAAGGCTAGACCGATAGAAGCCCAGTAATTGAAAGCTAAAGCGTATCTTAGGGCTGTCCAAGTAAAATACTGCCGCATTAAGGCTATATCATCCCTCAAAACCCATAAACTCGCCGAACCAATCCCTAACCAACAACCCAACACGAACAACCAACGACCCCATACCGTCAGTCGATGTAATCTTTGGACCTGTTGCTGTAGTTCGGAATCGGCCATTTTAGTTATCAGTGAGCAGTAATCAGTGGAGGTGTGGGGTGTGGGGTGTGGGCTTCGGCCGTGAGCTCAGCCGAACGGGTGTAGGGTGTAGGGTGTGGGGTGTAGGCTTCGGCCGTGAGCTCAGCCGAACGGGTGTGGGGTGATGGGGTGATGGGGTGATGGGGAGAATCAATAAAGGTAGTCTATTGACAACTGCTCACTGATTACCACTGTCCACTGAAAACTCAAATCTGATAACTGATAACTGATAACTGATAACTGATAACTGAATTATCCCTTGACAATTGCGCCAAAATCTGCTAGGACTCGGGCGTGATTTCGCAGTAAACCCAACAGATTTAAACGATTGCGACGGACAGATTCTTTTTCTGCCATCACTAACACACTATTTTCGCCATCAAAAAAGTCAGCCACCAGGGGAGAAATTGCCGTTAAAGCAGTGACGAGACGCTGATAATCTCTTTGCTCTTTTGCGCTGATAGTTTCGGGAATTAGGGCAATTAAAGCGTCATAAAATGCTGGTTCGGAGGATTGTTCAAATAACTCCGTATCGATGATTGCCTTGGCTTCTAGGGTAGTTGTATCTAAATCTCCTTTTTGTGCTAAACGGGTGGAGCGATTGACGGTTTCATAGATGTTGGCTAACTGACCATCCTGACGAATTTGTGATAAAAAGCGAGCGCGTTCACGGGTATCTAATAAATTTTCTAAAGCGCGAGACTTATACTCCGGATCGTTTTCCCCTAAAACTGCATTAACGAGATCATAATCTATCCTCAAATCATCAATTAAGAGAGTTTGCAGACGTTGTAAAAAGAAATCTTTAATCAGATTGACCGGGTTGGGTTTATCGGGATGACTGGTGACAAAATCCTTAGCTATTTGCTCAATTAATGCCAAAAGATTGATATTAAAATTGGCTGACCAGATAATACTAATTATTGCATTGGCAGCCCGACGGAGAGCGAAGGGATCTGAGGAACCAGTGGGCAGCATTCCCAGTCCAAAAATACCGACTAAAGTATCTAAGCGATCGGCAATTCCCACCACTTGACCGGTTATTGTTTCCGGGAGTATATCCCCGGCATTGCGAGGCAGATAATGTTCAAAAATGCCCCGGGCAACTACGGCCGATTCACCGCTAATTAAAGCATATTTTTCGGCCATTACTCCCTGTAATTCGGGGAATTCGTAAACCATTTGGGTAACTAAATCCGCTTTACAAAGCATGGCAGTGGACTCTATATCACTGCGACTTTGTTCATCGAGATTTAACTGTTCGACGATCATCTGGGCAATTTCCATAATCCGATCGACTTTATCGCGCATGGTTCCCAATTCTTCTTGGAAAGTGACGGTTTCCAGTTGGGGAAGAAAACTATCTAAGGGTTCATCACAATCGGCAGTATAGAAAAATCTGGCATCGGCTAACCGTGCGCGGATAACCCTTTCATTTCCCGCGGAGATAATCTCAGATTTCTGGGGATCGCCATTGGAAATAGTGATGAAATAGGGTGACAAACCCTGGGGAGTTTTCACCGGGAAATAACGCTGATGTGTCACCATCACGGTAATAATTACTTCTGGGGGTAATTCCAGAAATTCATCGTCAAATTTGCCGACAATTGCCGTGGGATATTCGACTAAGTTAGTCACTTCTGCTAATAAATCGGCGGGAATTTCTGCCACTCCCTCCAGTTGTTTGGCCAGGGTGGTAATCTGATCAGTAATTATCTGTTGACGCGCTTGCGGATCTGCTTCCACAAAAATTGATCGCAAACTGGTTAAATATGCTTGGGGGTGACTAATGGCTAGGGATTGCGGGTGTAGAATGCGATGACCAAAAGTTAATCGATCGCTGGTTAAAGTGGTAGAGCCATTAATTAATTCTAGGGGTAAAACTTCCCCATCAACTAAAGTTAATAACCAACGAATTGGCCGGGGAAATCTTAAATCTCCATCTCCCCAACGCATAAAACGTCTTCCTTCCAAACGAGTAATCCATTGGGGAATTAATTCGCTTAAAATCTCGGCTGTTGGACGACCCGGAATCGTTTTTTCAATATAGACAAATTCTCCTTTGTCTGTGGCGCGAATTGAGAAAGCGTCGGTGCTAACTCCCTGTTTTCGAGCAAAACCCTCACCAGCGGGGGTAATTTTGCCATTTTTGTAGGCTGCACTAACTGGGGGTCCTTTGATCTCCTCGCTGCGAGCCTCTTGCTCCGTCGGTAATCCTGTGATTAACACGGCCAAACGGCGCGGGGTTGCGTAAACTTGAATAGCAGTCGCGTCCAGAGATTCCGTCTCTAAACTCTTGCTAACTCTTTCCCGCCATTGTGCGATCGCGCTATCGACAAAATCTGCGGGTAGTTCTTCTGTACCGACTTCCAGTAAAAAATCCATCTGATTGATTGGCCGTGTTTATGCTTCACCAATCATCTAGGCTATCACAGAAGCCGTGTCCTTAGTTTTTGACTGGTGTTGTTCGACTTTTTGGGTTAGGGTGAAAGATGAAGCAAATTGGAATCAGCGACGATGGGAAAGATTAATTTATTAGTCAGTGCCACCTCTGAGGATTGGATAGAACAGGCAATTAATAATTTAGGGATTATTCTGCTCGATCATTCCCATTGTGAGCGAAAAGCGGCAGGAGTGGCCTTAAATCTCATGTTTCGTTATCCTTCCTACGCTTCCCTCGTGCGGAAATTAACGGCGATCGCACAAGAGGAATTAGAACATTTTGAACAGGTCAATCAATGGTTAGATAAATGGGGAATTCCCCTCGCTCCCTTAAATTCTCCCCCCTATGGTGCTAAATTAAAGGCCCAGATTCGTCACCAAGAACCCGATCGCCTTTTGGATTCTCTGTTAATATCAGCTTTAATCGAGGCGCGTTCCCACGAAAGATTAGGTTTATTGGCAGAATATTGTCCCGATCCTCAATTAGCTCAATTTTATCGCGGTTTAATGGCTTCCGAAGCGCGTCATTATGGTATTTATTGGCTATTAGCAGCGGATTATTTTGAACGGACAGTGATCGAGCAACGCTTAGAAACCCTAGCGGCGCTCGAAAGTGAGATTCTCACTACTCTGCACCCGGAACCTCGTATTCATAGTTGATTGCACCCAAGGACAAACCCTATCTAAATTACTCGTTCAACTCAATTTCTCTTTTGGAAAAGGGTAAATCTTGATTGATTGCCTCAATTTCTTCCTGTTCCATTTGATTAATTTCCTGGATATAATTGCGGAGAATTTGAGTCATTTTGCCATGATAAAAACGGTGTAAACTGTGATTAGCAGTGGCAGGAAAACCCCGTCTTTTTTTATGTTGTCCTCCCGCTCCAGGGTCAAACATGGTAATAGCTTGACTAATTGCCCAATCGATCGGTTGATAGTAACAAGCTTCAAAATGTAAACAGTCGTACTCTTGAAAACTGCCCCAGTAACGACCATAAAGATTAGTATCTTTGCGAATACAAAAAGATAAACCCACCGGTTTAGTATCCTTTTCATTTTGGTAGGCAGTAATCAAAACCACTCGCTGACGATAATTCGGATATAATTGTTCAAAAAATTTCTGTGTCAGGTATTTACTTCCCCAGTAAAATTTATCACAGGTACTGCTATAAAACCGATAAATTAACGGGAATAAATGATGGGGAATTTCTTCGGCAGCCAGAGTTTTAATAATTAACCCCGCATTAGTAACCGCTTTCCGTTCCCGTTTAATGTTGCGGCGTTGATTAGCATTAAAAACCGTCAGATAATCTTCAAAACTTTGAAAACCCTTGTTATTCCAAATATAACTATGATGTAACCAGGGAGTAAAGCCAAAATTTTCCATTAAAATTCGCCATTGGGGATCCACAAAAAGAAAATGACAACCCGACAGATTATTTTGATCACAAAAATGATCAATTGCCGCTATCATTAAAGCAGTAATCTCCAGTTCATTTTCCCCCGGAGCAATTAAAAAACGATAACCTACCGCCGGAGTAAAAGGGGTCATTCCTAACAGTTTCGGATAGTATCTAATCCCTAAACGATGGGAAAGATCCGCCCATTGGTGGTCAAAGACAAATTCACCATAACTATGACTTTTAATATACAAAGGAGCGGCGGCAATTAACTCAGTACCGCGCCAAACGGTTAGATGAGCAGGTTGCCACCCCGTCCGTCCCGTGGCGCTGCCGGAAGTTTCGATATTATGTAACCATTCCCACTCTAGAAAGGGAGTAGTTAGGGGTTGAGCGAGAGCATCCCATTTTTGTTGGGGAATCTCACTCATTTTATCAATCCAAGCCACAGAATATTGAGGTTTAAGCTGTTCTACCATGGGACAAGATAAGTCAACCTTTTTATTTAAGGTAATCTAGTTTTGGGATTTGTGGGAATCTCGTTCAAGGGAATAATGTAGGAAAATTTCTGCTTCCACGGTTTCCACGCTCAAAAGTTGTAATTTTCTGGCAGAATCAGCCATAAATCCAGGGCCTCCCAGGGGAGTTGCCGCTTTATTGCCTCCTAACAGCAACGGACAAATGGTTAGATGGATTTCATCGATTAGATCTTCAGCTAAAAGAGAGGCAATTAATTCACCTCCTCCCAGAATCGCCAGTTTTTTGATACCTAGGGCGGTAAATTGACTAAAAATGGTCTTCCAATCGCCGCAGACTAAAACAAGCTCAAATAAACCCCGATTTTCCCATGCCGCCACTTTTTCCGCTGCCGTGATTAACCAGCGAGGGAAAGGCTGCTGAAAAAATTTCATCCGGGGATCAAGCCAGCCTGAATAAGAACAAACGATCTGTATCGGTTGCGGGGATAATCCCCGTTGTTGACGGTATGCGAGAAAATCGCTATGACGGATAGGAAGACTGGTGTGATAAGCACGCAGGGTGTTAGCACCGAATAAAGCGGCATCCATGCGCGATAAATGTTGTTCTAGACGCATTTTATCGGTAGCAGAGGCAAATCTGGCCGCTGACTGGTAAGCGTCGGCAATTTTACCATCGGCACTCATGGCTAAAATAACGGTGGTGTGAGGATGATTCATGGCAAATGATGAGGGATATCACCGGATCCGATTGGTGAATAGGCTAGTATAGTCTGGAGTTTGATAGCAAGAATCAAACCGATTTCTGCCCATGTCTATCGGTCAATCCTCCTTTCGTCGTATTCTGCTCTCTCGCCTACTCCTAGTTAGTGTACCTGTACTACTGATGGGTGTTTATGTCACCTATCGTAAGGCGCGATCGGCTTTTTTGGAAACGGCCCGTCAAAATCTCACCGAGAGTGCCATCAGAAAAGCAGACAATATTGAGCAATCAATTCAATTTTTGCAGGTCAATCTGATCACTGCGGGGGAAAGTCTGGTTTTAAAACAGGGAACCTTAGCCGAAAAACAAGCTTTTTTACAACAATTCACGGCGCAGCTTCCTAATCAGATTAACTGTGTGGAATTAATTGATATTAAAACCAAGAAACCTTTATTAAATCGAGCCTGTGAACCAGAAATTATCAAAGTTTTACCTCTGGAAAGATGGACAGAGAAACGGACTAGCTTTGCTGGAAACATCGAAAATATTTTAATTAAAAGTTTACCTCGACAACTTTTAACCAAATCTCCCAATAATAATCGTCAATTAGAATTAGTTTTTGCTGTTCCCATCTACGATAATCAAGGACAATTACAATCTAGTCTGATTCTGCAAACTTCTCTACTTTACCGTGAGAAGGTTTTACCCGGTTCTTTGTCAGGTTATCCCGTGGTTATTTCTGAAAATGGCATTATTCTCGCTCATCCCTATTTTCATCGCATTGGTAGGCATATCAGTCAAGAAGCTGATGCTGAACGCCTCAATCTGATCATCAGTAATGCTGTTAAAGGTCGGCAGAGATTTCTCCATTTATTTTCTTTCGAGAAAGATGGCAAAGAATTAGTCGCAGGTTATAGTTCCCTCCCCAGTCCATTTACGGGAGAATCATCGCAAAAATGGATAGTTTTAGCCATTAGTCCCCTCTCCCAAGCTCTGGCTCCTCTACAACAAATTTGGGAGGCAATTTTTTATCTAATTTCTGGGTTATTATTAGCTTATTTAGTAACTATTGTACTGATTGCCAGGGATTTAGCTATACCTTTAGAAAAACTGCGAGATTATGCCTTAAATATTCAGAAAATTCCTTCCCAAAAGATTAGACCAGAAAACTTTAATATTCGAGAAATTAATCAGTTAGCCTCGGCCCTAGAGGGAATGCTCGAAAGGTTACGTCTTTGGGGAGAGGAAATAGTTAAGAGTCGGCAAGAAGCGGAAAATGCTAATCAATTAAAAAACCAATTTTTGGCTAATACTTCCCACGAATTACGCACCCCTCTTAATGGTATTATTGGCTCAATTCGTTGCGTTATGGATGGATTTTGTAACAGTGAGCAGGAGGAAAAAGAATATCTGCAACAAGCGGATAAGGCAGCCGTACATCTGTTGGAAATTATTGATGATATTCTCAGTATTGCTAAAATAGAAGCGGGCAAACTTTCTGTTAATCATGAACCAGTAGATTTACATCAAATTATCAATGAAGTTATTAATTTACAAACAGCTTCGCTGCAACGTAAGCACTTAAAATTCAATCTACTTTTTTGTCCAGAAATTCCTATAGTCTATGCTGATACTACTAAATTTAAACAGGTAATTTTGAATGTTATTTCTAACTCAATTAAATTTACTGATACAGGCACAATTTCTTTAATAACTCGCCTAGAAAATACACAGGCTATTATTACTATAATCGATACAGGAATCGGTATAGACCCCCAGCAGCAATCAAAATTATTTCGCCCCTTTGTGATGATTGATGGTTCCACAACGAGAAAATTTAGCGGTACGGGTTTAGGATTAGCTATTTCTAAGAATTTTATGAAAATGATGGGGGGAGATATTACTATCTCTAGTCAAGGTCAAGGTTTAGGAACAACTGTGGAAATTATTCTTCCTCTAGTGGGGGAAAAAAAGCTTGATTCTACCCCAGAGGAAAACTCATCTTTGCCGATTCTTCCCTCTCTTAAAAGCTAAAATATCTCTATTTAATTTCTGTAATTTATGAGGAATTTAGTTTATAATTCCTCTAAACTTTCTACAGGCAAATTAACCACCTGATAAGCACCAAAAACCTCGATCGCATCGGTATAATTGGTTAACTCTTCTAAAGTTGCCGCGATTAAATGCTGTTGATCTGGATTAATTTCTAGATCAATAAAAAATATGTATTCCCCTAAAGATATTTTAGTTGGTCGCGATTCGATCCGAGATAAATTAAGCTGACGTTTGGCAAAAACTTC
The DNA here is from genome assembly GCF_048564745.1 of Microcystis sp. Lineage (NCBI taxonomy): Bacteria > Bacillati > Cyanobacteriota > Cyanophyceae > Chroococcales > Microcystaceae > Microcystis > Microcystis sp. The sequence continues at coordinate 32,379 of NZ_JBLZRT010000001.1, read as the reverse complement.
TAAAGGTTTGACTAAAGCGCCGGGTTGATCTAAAACCTGAAAAGCGAGGGACATCCGCTCACCTTGGCGATGAGAAGTTAAAGCCATGACCCAAAAACGGGTACAATTATCGGGATAATCATTAATTGGTTGTGTTAATATTGGTACATTATAGAGTTTTGCCGCCCGGGGGGAAGCAATAGCGGCCGAATTAGCCTCTCGATCGAGAATTTGAATCGCTTCTGTGGTAGAATTGGTGGGAATAATTGGCACGTTAGGTAAATTATTTTCTAGCCATTTTTGACATTGGGCTAAAGCTTGGGGATGGGAATAAACGGTTTTAATTTCTGTTAGCGATTGTCTGGGAGATAGAAGTGCATGGGAAATCGGTAAAACTAATTCTTGTTGAATCTGTAACCCAGGTAATTGCCATAAAGCATCAAGAGTCATTACCACACTTCCTTCGGTGGAATTTTCCACCGGGACTACTGCTAAATCGGCCTGATTTTGGACAATTGATCGCAAGGCCAAGGCAATGCTAGGATAGGGTATTAATTGACGAGGCTGGGGTGGTAAACTATTAGCAAATGCTAAAGCGGCTGTTTCTGAATAGGTTCCCACCGGTCCCAGATAAGCGATCTTTACAGTCATTTAGATTATCCCCGCAAGCAATTTTTTCTAGCTATTACAGCCATTCTCATAAATATCAAGTATAACCTAATTTGGTATTTACTCCTATCTCCTATCTGCTGAATTCTGCTATAATCATCTCAAGTCAGCTTCACTTTGTTTGATGGTCAATTGACTGATTTTTTGGCGATTTTCCTCGATGGTTAACCCTTGGGCTAAATCCCCCAATTCTTTGAGCAGATCATTAGTTAAGGAGAGAGATATTTGGCTATCCTGACCCGATAAATAGACAACTTTGGCTAATTCAGCCAGTTTAACTTTTTTGCTGGTGCGATTTTGGTAACTGACCGAAAATCCGTTAATCTCTGCAGCCTCTTGCTCAATCATTGCCGATTTTAAACGTTCCTTGAGATGTTCCATCTCTGTATCTAAAATCTTCCATTGCTGGTAAATTTCCCAATAACGATTAGTTAATCTTTTCAGATTCTCACCGGCAGGATCGGGAGTAATTAAATGGGAAAGCTGCAAAAGACGATGGTGGATTTGGGCCGTATATACGGGGTCTTTTTGTGCATATTCTAGCTGGGCAACAGTTAAAGGTCTTTTGCCCCAGTTTCCCCCCTGTTCAGTCTTATCAATAGGGGGAAAATGACAAAGACATTCAGCCAGGGTTTTTAGTTGATAATTGGGTAAAGGAGCAATATAGTAGGGAACCTGTTTAGCTAACTCTAGGGTACAGGTAATTTTTTTAACTTGGCCCTTACCGCCCAAAAATTTACAATCATAACTAGCATTGTGAAAAACCTTTTCTATCCGGTCAACCAGCATGATTTTAGTGATAAAATAGTCAGTAAGATCGGGTCGATCGAGAACATCCAAAATTGTCACCCGCTCCCCCGTTAAGTCCGTGGAATCAGCCAGAATTTGAATCAGAGACAAACGGGGAGTCTTGCTATCGTAATCGGCCACTTCCGTATCTAACCAAAGAATGGGAAAATGAGAAAAGTGATCGATCGCATTCCTAATAGCGTCGGATTCCGTTAAATAAGGCATGGTTGCAGAGGTGGAAAAATGTATCAAAAAATCTTGATAGCAGTAGATTTGTCAGAGATGGGGGAGAGTGTCTTTAAGGAGGCTGTATCCTTAGCCAGTAAGTACGAAGCTAACCTCCTACTACTGCACGTCCTTTCCCCTGAAGAAGATTATAGCCCTTTACCGATTCCACCCAATTTAGCCGATATTTACCCCGCCCAGGGTAATGATCTCACTCTCGATTTTTGGCGGCAACAATGGGAAGAATTCGAGCAGAAAGGAGTGGAAATGTTGCAAAAAAAAGCTAATCAGGCGGGAGAAATGGGTGTAAAGGGAGAATACCGGCAAATTTACGGTCATGCAGCCAAAACTATCTGTAAAGTGGCGCGAGAGGAAAATATTGATTTAATTGTCATCGGTCGGCGTGGGCGATCGGGTCTAGGAGAGTTATTCTTAGGTAGTGTGAGTAATTATGTTCTCCATCATGCCCCCTGTTCCGTCTTAATTGTTCAACATCGTCAGGGCTAAAAATTTCTGTCAGCGATTCCCCCCTAAAATCCCCAAACGATTAAAGGGAAAAAAGCGAAAAACCGCCCTACCAATCACGTTATTTTCCGGTAAAAACCCCCAGATATGGGAGTCATTGCTATTATTGCGATTATCTCCCATGACAAATAAGTTATTTTCCGGCACAAGCAAAGGCATTAAATTATATTGAGGGGATTCGAGAATATAATCCTCTGACAAGGGTTGATTATTCAGGTAAATTTTGCCCTCCTTGACAGCAATCACATCCCCTGCTGTAGCAATCACTCTTTTAATAAAAGCTTGGTCCTTTTGGTATCCCTGTAATTGTAATTGTGCCGGCGGTTCAAAGACGACGATATCCCCCCGTCGAGGAGGATGGAAATCGTAGGAAAGTTTTTCCACTACTAAGCGATCGCCCTGTTCTAAAGTGGGTAACATAGAATCAGAGGGGATAAAACGAGGTTCAGCCACAAAAGTGCGAATCAGTAGGGCTAAAATTAAAGCTATAGTGATAATTTGCAGATTTTCTCGAATAGAAGCCCAAAAACTCTTGGATTTGTCCTTATTAATTTCTTGCTCTTGCATTATTGCCCGGATGATGGTTGATGTAACTTAGCTTTCGCTTGCTGCCAGAAAACTGTTAATTCCTCTAGTGTATAGTCATGGAGAGGCTTTTCCGCCACAGATTCCACTAGGGAAAAACGTTGAATAAAACGCAGATTAGTCTCTTGTAAAGCGATGCTGGGGTCCAAATCATACCAGCGAGCAAGATTGACAATAGTAAAGAGTAAATCGCCTAATTCGGCCTGTTGATGCTCTTTATCGCCCGATTCTAGGGACTCTTGCCATTCTGCCAACTCTTCGTCGAATTTTTCCCAGACTCCCGCGATATTTTCCCACTCAAAACCGACTCGCGCTGCTTGCCGAGAAATTTTCATCGCCCCCATCAAGGGTGGTAAAGTTTGGGCATAACGGGTTAATTTGCCGCTAATAGTCGGGTCATTTTTTTCCTCAGCTTTGATTTTCTCCCAATTTTGACGCACCTGTTCGGGATTTTCTAGGGATAGCTCCCCAAAAACGTGGGGATGACGACGAATTAATTTATCGGTGATGCCTCTAGCCACTTCTTCTAGGCTAAAATTACCCTCATCGCTGGCAATTTGGGCTTGTAAAACCACCTGTAGCAGTAAATCGCCCAATTCCTCGGCAATGGCAGTTTTATCACCGCTTTTAATCGCCGCTACCACCTCATAAGCTTCTTCGATAACGTAGGGAATCAGGGTTTCTGGGGTTTGGGCTAAATCCCAAGGACAGCCGCTTTCTGGGTCTCGTAAACGGGCAACAACGCTGATTAAATGGTTTAATGCCTCTAAGATGACCTTGTAGCTGGGATTGTCGGTTTCTGGAAGGCTAGACATCGATTTTTTCTGGTTTTCTCGCCCATTATACCGGTTAGTTATCAGTTATATAGCCGTCAGCCATTAGCTTTTTTCCCTCGACTCCCTGTTTCCCCATATAATGAAAAAACCCGGTAAAACCGGGTTGCACTAGCTTGGAGTGTGTATAATCAACCGGTAAAGCAGTTGAAAACTTAAATAAATCTAAATAGAAAAAAGGTGAGCAATTCCGCTGTAAGAAAATCAGACTTAATGAATTACTCCGCAAGTTAGGGGACAAGAAGCATAAATAGCTTGATGGGAGGTTTTTACCTCACCGTGTAACCAGTGCAACCAGCTAACTTCGTGGGGATGAACACCTTTTGCTGTTAATAAAGCGGCACTAATTAGGATAGCCAAAATATTGATACCAATAATCATTCCCGCCACTAAAAGCACGGAACTAATCGGTAAAACCGACTCTAAGATAATCGCAGACAATGCTCCCACTGTCATCATTAATACTACTAAAGGAAATCCCACTACTAATAAACAGACAGTGAGGACGAAACTCCAGAGAAGAAAGCTTTTTAGCATTGCTAAAGGAACGTGGCCCCAGTTATTTCTTGCGGTTAATTGCATCTTCCTGACCTCTTACAAACTTGGTGGTCTAACTTTTCTGCACGTTGGCTCAAAGTTGATGAAGACCAGTATAGGAAAAACACCGAAGAAAATGAGCTATTCGCAATATAAATTTACAATCATCGCCGATCATCTATGTTATATGTATCGAACTATTACAAGAATCGGCCAGAGGTATCGAAAACTTTACAATCGGTTTCCCTTGATCCCCAATCCAGTTTCCTACTGAAATCCTTGATCCCCGTCGATAATCCTTTCTTGTCTCCCTGCCCTCAGATTTTTCCTCGTCTCCTTGTAACAAATATTTACAAGTACCTCTAGAATTCTCAGAAAATAAGTGGACGGGAGCGCCAGAGTGCCGAGTTGGGAGTGGGAAGTGGCAAAGGGTTATCTATTCTTGTTTAGATGTAATAACCTCCATCGGTCTGAGTAATTTATCCTCGATAGTAAATCCCTGCCTGACTATTTTTGTGATCGTCTGTTCTGCCAAATCGGGGCGTATTTCTCGCTCCACCACCTGACAAATAGTAAAATCTGGCTGATCAGCGGACAGTTCTATTTTCAGCACCTGACGTTTTTCTAGAATACTTAATAATTTTGTCTGTACACTTTTTAAAGATTTCGGTAATCTTTTCCAGACTCGCTCATCTGGTTCGGGTCGATCTTCTAAAAAATTTAATAACGATTCGAGGGTATCAAACACCTCTAATAGTTCTAAAAAAATCTGTTCTTTTTCCGATCGATTGTTCTCTCCTTGCTGCCGTAAAGCTTGTTTTAAACTTGCCTCCTCGTTGATTAAATTTACAATTAGGCTTAATAATTTATTTCTATCTTCTTGGCTAATTTTGTAATTATTCATCCTTAGTCCTCCCCAAAATTTAGGTCTTTGAGTATCGATGAAGCCAGTTCGCCAGCGACTTTTTTAAATTGTTCTTGATCGTAATTATTAATATCATCCATGCTATTTAAGATTTCTAAAGATGGTAAAGGTTCAGACAATTCCGAGAAAGACATGGTTTTCAAGCGTTGAACCAGAGGGAGATGAGGACGTAAATAATCGGCAACTATCCTATCTTGAGGATTCATTAATATCTTACGCGCTTTAGCTATACTATCCATAGAATAGCTACGTCGTTTCATAGCTAGACCAAAAGCTTTAGTGATTTCGGCAGTGGAAGCGGCTGGAGAAATTTCTAGAATATCGTAAGGATTACTATCTAAATTATCGTACATTCATCTAACTCCCATTAAATAATATGAAATAGTTTATATACTTCTCGAAACTCTGGATCGTCGGGGCATAATTCGTAAGCAGATCTAACAAGTTCTATTAGTAATTCTGGGGGTAATTTTTGAGAATTTTCTATTAAAAGAGTGAGACAGAGTTGGGCGGTGATGTGACGGAGTTTTTGCGATCTCGATCGTTTCGCCTTTTCGATCGCCTCGGAAAATCGATTGCGCTCCATCAATCGCCTTACCTCCCTTGCGTCTTTTCTAAAAATAATCTCCTCGATCAATTCGTTTAGTATGGCATTATTGTAATCTATCTGTTTTAATTTCTCCAGTTCGCTTAAAGCTTTGGACTCGTCTATCTTTTGCTCATCCAATCTCCCGACTATTGCCAAGGCTTGATCTCGGACGTAATACATTTTCGAGTTAAGGGTTTGTACTAACTCGTACCAATTTCTATTCATCCTTAATAGATTCTCGAAACCCTCAATCTCCTCCTGTAATTCTAGGTAAAGTCGATCGATCTCTTCAATCCATTCTGGGTGATTTTTAAGGGCTGTTTTCGCCTCTTTTAAAGGATTCTCGGCTTTTTGCCACTGTTTCTGTTGTAGATAATGACAACCTTGATGGAATGATACAAAAGTATTAGCTATCTGTTCGAGAGTAGATTGGCAGGTTAGGGGTTTTAAAGCCACCCCGCGAACCCGATCCCCCTGTAAACAGGCAGCCACAGATTCCCCCCAACGGGTATAGAGAGTCGCCCAGAATTGCTCAGGCAGTTTCACAGTATTTCTATCAGGGTGAGTCCGATACAACCCGGGTAGGATGGTTAACCCTTCGATCTGGATTCCCTCTAGAGGATGATCCCGTAATAACCCTAGGGCCACAGCATCGCGACGGTAAAGATCGCGAAGTTGCAGGTAGTAATTGAGGTCTTCTTTGGTTCGATCGATCAACTCCTCAAGTATTCGGGTTAATTGTGCTTCTAAGTCCCGTATATCACCGTCATCGATAACTTTCCAAACCACATTCCTGACACTGGTGTTAAGATTTAAATTCGCCGTAGCGGATAACCAGACGGGTATTAATTTCTCTAGGGTAGCGGGATTTTCTACCGCTCGATAATAAAGGGCGATTGCTAAATTGTGCAATGATTCCAGATTGCGTTTTTTTTCCCATTCCCTCTCGGCGTTGATAACGATTTTCTCCCGATCCTTAGATCGCCATAATTGCTGATCTATCCGAGGAAGGATATGACTATATAAATTATAGATAACTTGCGGATCATCGCCGAATTTCTCTAAAAACACCTCGCTTTTCGAGCGGGCTAATTCTAGGTTTTCTTCTGGAATTAGTTCTTGTATTTCCTGCTGTAGAGTTAATTTTTCCCTTTGGCTATATCGGCTGAGCAGCTCTATCTGTTCTTTAATTTCCGGTCGATCGATCTTTTTCCATTCCCGATGCGCTTTCCTCCATTCCTGTAATCTCGCATAACCGTAACCCCGGAAGTAGATCGATTCCCTATCTTCGATTCCCTCTAATTGTTCTATTCCCTCTCGATAGTTCCCCGCTTTAATATTGGTTATGCCTAATCGCCGGTTTATATCGATTAATTCCGGTGTTATGAGTAGGGCTTTTCGATAGTTATCTATCGCCTTGTTTAGATCGCCGTTTTTTTCGGCAGCCACTCCCTGTTCAAAATAATTGAAGGCGATCGTTATCTGTTCTACTTTAGTTAATAGGTTTTTAACGTCCAGTCGCTGGAAATCTGCTAGGGCTTGATTTATTAACTCTCTCGATTGTTTTAGTTCTCCCTGTCGGGCCAATTCCTGAGCTTTTTTCAGTCTTACTTGACAGATATTTTCTTGCTCTACCTGTAATCGACATTTCTGGATTTCTAAACGGATTCGGTGATGGGAATAAAGAGCCTGTGCGCTTTCCAGTACCCCTAAAGCCTTCTTAAAATATCTCCGATTTCCCAACTCCTTGCCCTGTTTAAAAAAATCCAGAAATTTTTTTCTTTTTTCTAATTCTTGTTCAAGATTTTTCTCTAAAGATCTTAACTTAGGATCATTAATTAATTTGTTAGCCTCTTGGTAAAATTTTAAAGCCTCCGATAACTTGCCTATCTCGAAAGGGTTCCCCGTATCATCAGCCTGTAATTTTCTCCCTTGATAGGCTAGTTCTCTGCCCTTTTTTATTTCTTCTATTCGTCTATAAAAAACCAATAAAATCAAAACAAATGTAGTGATAGAAAAATAAGTGATAAAATTCTTATCTAAAGCCAACCAATTTTTGAGGAAAAAGAGGATACATATAATGACAAGTCCGCCACCCAATCCAGTTAATATTTCTAATTTTCTTGACCAATAGTTATTGTCTTTATTAGTAGGAAACCCTAAAAAAACAGCCTTTAAACTAATGGCGAGAAAAAAAGCTAAAACAAATCCAATAGCATAGCCCAAGAAAACTAACATAATATTCCTACTGGGTAAAATTAACAGGATTTATCAGAGTTGGGAATCAATAACTTTTCACCGACCTCGAGAGAATCGAGCCGATCGAGCAAAAAGGGATTAGCCTCAAGTATGGGAGATAATAGAGACTCATTCCCGTAAAAACGTTGAGCGATACGAGATAGGGAATCACCCGATCGAACCCGATAGTTAAACCCATCCACGCAGACAGTTTTAGTCAGCTGCTTCGATGGCGCGCTCAGTTCCCCAACAGGAGGGATAACAGGACTAGATTCGCTGACAGGGAGTAGGGAACGGGGGAATAGATTAGAAGCGATAGCACCCAGAAAAATCCCCGAAATCAACAGCAAAAGAGCCAATCCCAGTAATAAGCCGCGGCGGTTAGTTGCAGTCGGATTATCGACAACGGGAGATAGTTCCATTAAAAGACGTAGAGAGGATAAATCCGTCTCGCAATTGGGGCAAACATTCCCCTCCACGTTCGATCGTTGACAAACGGGACAATTAATTTTACTCATAATTAAAATCGGGTTAATCCAGTGGCCACATTGCCTGTCGGTAATTCGATCTCGCAATTCTGGCGAACTTCCGGTAATAATCGCTGTAATTCTCGTTCCGCCGTTTCTCGATCCCCCGCTGCCAAAGCGGTGATAACCGCGAGGAATTTTCTCGCCATACTATCCGCGCTGGCTTGATTTACCACTCCAGTTCGGGTGATGACGCTACGACACAATAGCAGCAGCAGCAACAATTCGGATAAATTTTTCCTCTCCTGTATTGCCGTTTCATTTAATCGCTGTATAGCCGAAAGATTACCGTTATTGATAGCTTTATTTAAATCTTCGATCAGTTGTTCGATGCGTGCCTGTTGTTCTTCCGGAACCAGAATTTGACAGTATTTTAAAACGAACTCGAACTCGGAGATCAGGATTTTACCCTGACTACTATCCTCGCAGGTGTAAGTTTTTAACTCCTGTAATTTTTCCCTGGCTACCTTGACCCGATCTTGCCGCGATTTTCCATCCTCTCCGCGGATTTGATTGGCCGCCCGAACTATTTCCCCAGCTATTTGATAGACGTATTTGGCCCCCACCTTGGTTAATAACTCCTTACGGTTCATCTCCTCGATACTTTCTTCTACCTGTCGCGAGATCTCCTCGTCCTCACCCCCGCGGGAAAAATCGGAACTCACTTTGATCGAGGGGTCATTTTTTAAACTTGCCACCATCGATAGAGAATTATTCTGTTCGTCTAGGGAAACGGCTAGTAATATTTCTGTGCCCTTTGGATAGGGTCGATCGAGAGCTAACCACATTTCGCCAATTTTCTCGTCGCACTTCTCCCCGGTACTTTCTGCCCGCACCCGATCCGGACTATAAAATTTAAAATGGATCAGACTCTGATCATCCGCTTCGGTTTTAAAAGTTTTGATGGTTTTAACGGGTAATATATCTCCCTGTCTGATGATCAGCTCTTGGCTGCCGTCGGCCAAATGGATACAGTAATCACGCGATACTGTCATCACCTTCTCTGTTAAACCAGCAGCCACGATCGCTGCTCCCTCCGCTACTGCATACATCGGCCGTCGGTGAACTACCACCCTCTCGCAACCGAAAACTTTTTTAACTTCCTCTTGCACGAAAGGAATCTGGGAGGAACCCCCCACTAATAACACCACATCGATCAGATCTTCGGGATAGTCGGAATACCGGATCGCTTCTTGACAGATGGCGATCGTTTTCTCCACTAGCGGCCGGATCATCTCTTCAAATTCACTCCTCTTAATCGTCACGGCAATGGTGATCGCCATACCCATCTCATCGATCAGCGGGGTCGCGGGGATAATGGTGGCACTTTCAGCACTACTTAAATCTATCTTTGCCCTCTCTACGGCGCTCTTGAAATCCCCTAAAAATCTTACTCTTTGATAATGGGGCATCGCGGCGATCAGAGCGTCCACATCCTCTAGATCTTCTTCTTGTGCCACTTTTTCCTTGACAAATTGCATTAATTGTGCATCTATATCATCTCCTCCTAACCAGAGATCCCCAGCTTTCCCCGATTCTATAAATTGATTTCCTGCGGCGGTGATCAAACAAGAATCGAAAGTACCGCCACCGAAATCGTACACCAGTATGTTTTTTACCTCCTCCGAATCCGGTTTATAACCGTAGGAAATTGCCGCCGCGGTCGGTTCCGAGAGTAACTCCCGGGCGATGATACCAGCCCGTTTTGCCGCCATCTTGGTGGCGTGACGCTGTTTATCGTTAAAATAGGCGGGAATAGTGATCACAGCTTCCTGTATCCTGCTTTTCTGACCGTTAGCCCCTTGATAATTCTGGGCATTAGCTACTACTTTTTTTAAAATCTCGGCCGATATGTCTTCCGGTTCGTATTCCTTGCCCCCTAACCATACCGATAGACTATCCTCCGTACCCCAGCTCGAGCGAGTGACTTTATAGCTTAAACGGGGTATTTGTTCCTGAACGATAGTATCGCTAAAACTCCTACCCATCAAACGCTTGATCGACATGATCACGTTTTCTGGGTTCGCCTTGATCTGTCTGTAGGCTTCTTCTCCAACGATCAGCCCCTCTCCGGCTAGGGAGACGAGCGATCGGGTTAATTTTCTCTCCGGAGGCGAGTTATCTGCGGCGGTCACTACCTCCACCCCCGCTAATTTAAATGCCGCTACTGAATTTGTCGTACCCAAATCTATCCCGACAATATTACCCATCGGATACCTTCATCTTTTCTAAGATTGCTCTTAATTATACCCATGATTACTCTATTTATTAAAGGAAATACTATCTATCGTTAATAGATTTTATTCTATACATATTAACCAATGCACATATAGTTGATTTTTGGCAAATTCTCGGGATTTTTTACCGCATTTATCAACAAGATCAAGCCGTTTCCTCACTCCATCCTACATAGGGTTTGCTGAATAAATCTAAAAACCTTGTTGGGTAAGACTTTTAGCAGCTATTCTCATTTTGAAACGATTTTGCGTTGTTTCAGCGATCTAGAGATTCGTTAAGAATTATTAACCCCTCTAGGTGCAAGGGTTTTAATGTCATGAAACCTTAAAATGAGAATTGCTAGACTTTTAGACTTTTTTCCCCTCAAAAAGTGCCAGCACTTGGAGTGATCGGGGGGAAAATTCCGGGACTTTTTCCCTGAAAATTAGGTAGTTGACCACCTGAAAATCGGTAAAACCCTACACCCCACACCCCACACCCCACACCCTGCCCCCAGGAAAAACTTTTTCAGCAAACCCTACATAAATAATCATTGCCCCTTGTCTCTTGCCCGACTCCTGCTCGGCTTTTCTTTGTCACAGAATTGACATCTGGCTGTTATAGTCCTGACAAATGAGAGTTATATGCTGAAGTTAATCCAGCAAAGGAATAAATCATTTCCCCTAGCCTAGCTTTCCTCAAGCTGCCCACACAGGGTCTAGGGGAAGTTTATTTTTCTGTAGATTTTACCCGTTCTTTGCTCACCACAGGATCAATATAAATCCCCGTCCCCGTGCCTTTACCTCCCATAAGGAAAACCGCTACCCGGCCAGAAAAGAAATTTTTTCTAGAACTTGACAAGCCTTGACAGCAGGGAAGACAGTCAGGCAGACTAACCTAAACAGGTTTTTGGAGCGAAAATATAGTTTCTTGCCTTTCTGTCTCCCTAAACAGGGTCTTAGCTCTGATGGCGAGCATAATCATCCTGAAAACGGACTATATCATCCTCTCCTAAATATTCCCCATTTTGCACTTCAATTAACACCAATTTGATCACCCCGGGGTTTTCCAGACGGTGAGCGGTACACTGCGGCACATAAGTGGACTGATTAGAACCGAGAATTTCTTCGTTATCTCCACAGGTGACTTTTGCCGTCCCCGAAACGACAATCCAGTGTTCACTGCGATGGTAGTGCATCTGTAAACTGAGACGATGACCCGGATTCACTTCAATCCGCTTGATTTTATAACCGGGACCCTCTTCTAGGGTGGTGAAAGAACCCCAGGGCCTAAATTCTGTTGCTGCCGATTCTACGCTCGAAATAAGCTGAAATGGTGCCACATCTTGGGATGCGATCATTATATTATGTCTCCATTGCTAGGTCTGATCTTAGTCCAAGATAGCAGCAAAAACCCTAGATGGCATCTAAATCAGTGATCGGTTGATCACTGATTCACTCTTCGTCGCTGTTGAGAATACGGGGAACCCGGAAATAATCCCCTTCCGGGGCCGGCGATTCCTGCACTAAGACCTCGTGATCGGGATAAAGTCTATTACTATCGGCGCGAGTAATATTTTGAATTTCGATCGCTCGCGTGGTGGGTGGCACATTTTCCGTGTCTAATTCGCTTAACTGCTCGAAATAATCCAGTATCCCGCTTAATTGCAGCGCAAATTGTTCTTCTTCAGCGCTGGTAATCTCTAAACGGGCTAAATGGGCGATTTTTTCAACTGTAGCTCGATCGATCATGGGAGAAATGGGGTAATGATGAATGATGAATTATGAATTGGGGAGTGGGGGAGTAGGGAGAATAAATAAAAGCAATTTCCTGACTCCTGTCTCCTGACTCCTCAATTTAGAAGAAAACATCAATTTCCGATCGCCCGGTGATTTTCAGCCAGTTTTGGGCTTCAATGTAGTTATTGGGGGCTAATCGGATGGCTTGTTTCCAGTATTCTGCCGCTTTGTCGTAGAGTGCTTCTGCTTCGGCCTGTTGTCCGTCTTCTCTGGCTTTTTCCCCTTGAAAATGGTAAATAACAGCGATATTATTCAAGGCGGAAGGCATTCTGGGATTCAGTTGGATAGCTTCTTCGTAGTATTCTAAGGCCTTTTCATGCTCGCCGTTACTAGCGTGGATAATGCCGATATTGTAGAGGATATAACTGCGATCATTAGGATCCTCTTCTAATGTTAAAGCTTCATAGTAATTATCGAGGGCTTCGGCGTATTCACCGTCAGCTTGGGCAGACATCCCATCGCGGTAATAAACAAAAGCCTCCTTGGCTTTTTTATTGGCGGGCAGTATCTTTAAGATGATATCTGCCATGACTGTAAAAGATTTATCAATAAAGTTATCGTTACGTTGAGTGCGTGGCATAGTTAGGTCGAGTGGGCGATCGAGATGACTATCTACCTTTATAGCACTCGCCGGCAATTCTAGGGCTGTTTTTCTAGTTTTTCCTGCCAGGATGACGCGGCTTTAACCAAGATTTTGAGTAAGTAGGTCGGACTTTGGGTACGAAACCTAATAAATGCCCTGTTACGGGATTATCCTATCATCCAACCTACTATCCAAAGATTAAGCTCTTTTTCTCAAACCAACGCCCGCTAAGCCCAAGCCTAACAGAGCCAGGGAGGCAGAAGGTTCGGGGATTGATTTAAATGAAATCTCATTGAAGCCAACACGTTGTCCGTCACCATAGTTGCTGGTGATATTCAATCTAACATGAGTGGCCTTGACCAGGTTAAAATTGATTAATTCTGGACCCCCAGGAGTAGTACCTCCTTGTGCGAAGGTGCCAGTCCAAGCACTAGTGAAAGTCGTTCCGTTGGTGGAGTATCCAAGGCTCGCGTTTCTAACTCCAATAGTGGTGGAACCAGCTCCAGTAGTATTCCAGAAACTAAATCCAATCAGATCAGTGGGAACAGTACCGAGCTGAAAAGTAATGCTGATGACATTACCAGCTGCCAGTTGGGCGCCGGCGGTGTTAAACGACCGCCAAGCATTAGCACTAGACGAGACAGCGTGTACTCCCCCCAGACTTGGTTGGTTGCCGGGCAACCCGCTCCCATTGGTGACATTGGCTAAGTCCCAATTTGAGCCGGTACCGGTCAAACTCGTGGCCGTGACGCCAGTAATCAGTCTGCCAGCTTGGGCGTTTTGTGCCACCCCTAGCATTAGTCCGAAAGTGGCAGTGGATAACAAAAGTGATTTAGTGGTTAGTTTCATCATGAAATCTACTCAAGAAGGTAAAGTTAAGTAAAGCCGAGCGGATATGGAATATCCTCGCATATTCTATTCGCTTTTTTTCTTCTCGTCTGTTACTTTTGATACATTTTTTCAATCTTTATTATGTTATTGAAGGAGGACGGATGCGGATTTCGATTTTTTTTCTCCCGTCTGTTACTTTTGATACAGTTTTTTAATCTTTATTATGATAGACAAGGAGGCGGACGCAGAGACACAGCCTGGTAGTGTCGCCCACTTCGGTGTTAGGGTTTATGTCTCCACCGTCGTGGGCGGGTCAGTCAATGATTATATTGTAATACAAAGCCGTCCTCAAGGGACGGGGTTTCAGACCTAAAAATTTCGATGAGATTCTGGCATTGTGGTTTTGCTATTGTCCCCATCGGAGAATAAATCATCGCTAAATAGATCATCAAGGGTAAATTCTTCGTCAGAAGGCAGGGATTCTAGATCGCTCACTCCCGCATCATCCCACATACTAAAGAAATCTAGTTCCTCTTGGTTGCTGAGAACAGATTGGCGATTAGATTCAACTTTAGGGGTTTCTTCAGCAAAAGGCTCGAATAGTTCGGGGCTATTGCTGTCAGTAATATCGGCAAATAAGTCATCTAGAGAATTTGGGGCAGCGGCGAATTTTTCTGATTCAGTGGCTAATAAATCAGGGAACCCCGTGTCACTGCCAACGGTTTCTTGACTGTAGATCTGATCGTAATTACCCGATAATTCTTCTAGGCTACCGATCATTCTAGTTTCTTCCTCTTCGCCAAACCTATCCATCTCAGGAGTGAATTCTGCTGCCAAATCTAGATTTTCTTCAGTGATAAAACCATCAAAAGTATTGATTTCACTGGCAAATTCTGGCTCATAAACTGTGGTTTCTAGCATCGTTTCAGGAGCAAATTCCGTTTCCAATCCTAGATTTTCTTCAGTGATAAAACCATCAAAAGGATTGATTTCTTCCCCAGGTTCGATTGTTTGGTTGGCGTTTTGTAGTTCTAAGAGTTGGCTTTGATAACCCTGTTCTAGTTGTTTAATTTGCGACTGATAGCCGTTTTCTAATTCTAGAATCTGCGCCTGTTGACTTTGACGCAGGGCTTCCATTTCTGCTTGCTTCCCGTCGATAATCTCTCGAATTTGACTTTGATAGCTTTGGCGCAATTCCTCGATTTTAGTTTCGTATTCCTGTTCAAGTTCCTGAATTTGGGTTTTATAGGCAACTTCCATGGCTTGAACTGGATTTGCGCCGGCTGCCTCTTGTAAACGTCTTTGGCTGTCTTCTAACTCTTTTTGCAATTTAGCCACTTCTTCTTTATAGGTGGCTTCGATATTGCCAAACTGTCCTTTGGTATCTTCTAACTCCGCTTCGGTTTCACCTAAAGCCGCCTGAATTTTCTCCTGTTTTTGCAGTGCTTCCTTGATTTTTCCCTCTTGCAGGGCATATAAAGCTCCACCCCCGATCGCACCTCCACCGACAAAACCGATTAAAATATCGACGATACTCATTATGGAATTCCTCCTCTAGGAAAATCTACTTCTAATATGCCTAATCTCAGACGATAATTGACAAGGGACAAAGGTGGTTAGTATTTTCCGCCGCTCTCGCTGCCGATTGCTTTTGATTGTGGCAGCAATTATCGGAAAAAGAAAGAAAATATTAAGTTTTTTTCTCGGCAAATATGGTGAGGTACAAAGTCTCTGGTTTTAGGGAGCTGGTTGTCGATGCTAAATGCTGTCACACCGCATCGCTGTTCGCCAAGACATTTCACTGAGGCTGCATTTCCCGATAAGCTTGATAAACGCCGCGCACGTTGTACCAATTGAGAAAAATGCGGGCAATTTCTAGGGCTAATTGCGGTTTACCTCGATCGATCAACCATTGTAACAGCGGGGAGAGGCTGCGTTCATTCAGGGTTCCGCCTAGGGAAAGTAAACCCCACAAAAGTCGGTGAATCCAAGTCATTTGAATCATCATCCGCACTTCCCAAGTGGGATGTTTTTGATAAAAAAGCACTCCCATTCGTCCCCGTTGAATTTCCTTATCGATGAGATTGGGAATTTGAGCGAGATTAAAGGGGGGATGCCAATGATAACCGACGGCTTCAGGACATTTAATTAATTTTAGTCCTAATTGCTTCAATCTCACCCCTAATTCCAAGTCTTCCCAACCGTAGAGTTGAAACTGGGTGTCGAATAATCCCGCTGCTAATAACCATTTTTTAGCGATCGCTACGTTGCCCGTGGCAAAATAGGCGGCGGAGAAGTCGGTGATTTTATAGGGTTCACTGGTGGGATGCTCGAAGTTACAGGTATTAATGACATTGCCGTAGGTAAATAAGCGATCGCTGCCGAGACTGGCTGCCCCAGCAGTTAAAGCGTCGGCGTGGGCTTGCAAAAAATTTTCTGTCACCACTAGATCGCTATCAATAAAAATAATCGTATCACCACGAGCTTTTTCTACCCCCAGATTCCTAGCGATCGCCGGTCCGCCGTGATCCTGTTGCCACAGTTGCAGGTGGGGTAAATTAGCCTTTTGAGTTTCTAGCCAAGCGATCGTCCCATCGGTAGAACCATCATCGACAACGACTATTTCGTAGTTTTCCACCTTATTATCGGTTAAACGCTGATTTTCTAGAGCGATTAAACATTTTTTTAAAATTGCTTGGCGATTGTAGGTAGGGATGACAACACTGATCAGCACGGGCATTCGGGGGTCAAGATTACCGTTTTAGCTTACCAAATAACCTCGGTTCCTTGATTAGACCTCCTGCAAAAATCAACAATCTTTATTCAGGAGGCAGGATTCAGGAGGCAGGATTCAGGAGATAGGGTGATAGGGTTTTGGGGTGATAGGGTTTTGGGGTGATAGGGTGATGAGACAGCTTCCCCACTTCCCTACTTCCCCACACCCCACACCCTACACCAGATGTAAGGAACTCCGGGAGGAGGATTAAGGTCAACTGGGAACATTGATTTTAAAAAATCGGTGATCATGTTATCCTCTGAATGTGTTGTGTGAGGGAAAGAATCGGCCATGGTAGCTTCTCTATCGTATCAAAATGGGCAAAAAGCTCGATCGCATCCCCTGTTATCCTTAGGGGGTTTAATCGAATTACCGTCATCACCCCTGTTCGGCACGGACGGAATTCGCGGCCAAGTGGGAGAATTATTAACTGCCCCCCTAGCGCTACAAATCGGATTTTGGGCGGGACAGGTATTAAAAAATCAAGCTGGTGTCACCAAACCAGTAATTATCGGTCAAGATTCCCGTAATTCCAGTGATATGTTAGCCAATGCTATCACTGCGGGTTTAACTTGGGCGGGAATAGAAGTCTGGCAACTGGGATTATGTCCCACTCCCTGCGTCGCCTATTTAACCAGAGAAAGCGAAGCGATGGGGGGGATCATGATTTCTGCCAGTCATAATCCTCCTGAAGATAACGGCATTAAATTTTTTGACAGCAGCGGTTTAAAATTATCTGGCAGTTTAGCGGCACAGATAGAAGCGGGTTTAAGGGGCAATTTAGAATTAGCCGATAAACCAGTAAATTGGGGAAAAGCGACTTTTTGTCCCGAATTAATCCAAAAATATTATCAAGCTGTCATTGCTTCCGTCGGGACGGATATTAACCTATCGGGATTAAAAATAGTTTTGGATCTAGCTTGGGGGGCAGCCGTTAACCTAGCACCTTTAGTATTCCAAGCCTTGGGGTCCGAAGTTATCTGTTTACACGATCGAGCCGACGGCGATCGCATTAACGTTAATTGTGGTTCTACCCATTTAGAAAGCTTACAGGCGGCGGTGATCAATCAGCAAGCGGATTTAGGGTTTGCCTTCGATGGCGATGCCGATCGAGTCTTGGCCGTGGATAGTCAGGGTAGAGTAGTAGATGGCGATTATATCCTCTATTTTTGGGGTCGTTCCCTCCTGGAAGCCGGACAGCTACCGGATGGGTTATTAGTAGCAACGGTGATGGCTAATTTAGGCTTTGAACGCGCTTGGCAAAAACTGGGGGGTCAATTCTTACGTACTGCCGTAGGTGATCAGCACGTTCAGGCGCAAATGTGGGAAACTGGAGCCATGCTAGGGGGTGAACAATCCGGCCATATTCTCTGCCATCATTACGGAGTTTCCGGGGATGGAATGCAAACCGCCCTACATTTAGCGGCTTTAGTGCAGAAATCGGCGGTTTCCTTGGCTAATTTAGTCGATCATAGCTTTGTCACCTATCCGCAGATTTTACGCAACGTGCGGGTGGAAGATAGAGAAGTGCGACGTAATTGGCAGCAATGTGAACCTTTGCGGCGGGAAATCCGCCAAGCTGAGATAGCCATGGCAGAAAAAGGCCGAATTTTGGTGCGCGCTTCCGGAACAGAACCGTTAATTCGGGTAATGGTGGAAGCAGAAACCCTAGAATTGGCCAGTTTTTGGACAGAAAGGCTCGTGGAAGCGGTGCGAAGCTATCTTTTGTAGTCGATCGAGGGGAACAGGGATTATAATGCCCTTAGCCTAGCGTAGCAGGGGATAATTATGACTGGACTAAGTATCGATCGCAAGAAAAAAAAGAATAAACAAGGCGAAACAAAAGCCGATAGTCGCCCACCTAACATCAAAGAGAAACTTGCCCTAAAAAAAGAAGAAAGGCAAAAGAAACAAAAGTTAACAGGGTTGATTGTTTTTGCTATTTGTGCAGCAATTTTGATCGGATTACCCCTCAGCTTATTATTTGATCCCAAGATAGGAGCTGCAGTAAGTTTAGCCTTAATTTTAGGAGTTTTCTCCTTTAGCTTTCCTCGCACGGCTCTTTGGGCAGTTATTATCTATGTCCCCTTCAGTGGAACTATTGTCTATTGGTTTGGGGGTAATCCAATCCTCCAGATCAGTAAAGATATCTTTTATCTACCCGCTTTAATCGCCTTAGTTTTAGAATGTCGAAAAAAGCGATTACCGATTATTGTCCCCAAACAATTAGGTACAACCCTATTATTAGTCTTTGTTTTCTGTGTAGTCTGTCTATTAGCTGTCAATTTACAGAGACAATTTCTGCCTACTTGTGAATCTGTAGAAGGAATGAGAGTTTTCAAAAACGGCTTTTTGGTTCCGGTTCCCTGTCGGATAAGTGAACCTTTTCTGCAAGGACTATTAGGATTTAAAGTTTTGCTAGGTTATGTACCCTTAATCTTCTGCACTTATTACTTGATCAAAGATAAACCCACCCTATTATTTTTTGGTCGTCTTTTAGTGACTTTAGTGATTATTTGTTGTGTCCTAGGACTAATGCAATACTGGATGCTGAAAACCGGTCGTTGTGTAGGAACTAGAGGCTACGTGGCTGACTCACTATTCAAAGCCACCTTAGAGGCAAGGTGTTTGGTTGGTGGGGCATTGGCCTATAGTCCGGAAGTGAATATGATCCGTTTACCTGGTACCTTTGTTTCTCCCTGGCACTGGGCTTGGTTTTTGGTCTCTAGTGCCGTAATTTGTTATGCCAGTGCCTTTAGTGAAATTTCCCAAAAATGGCGACTAGCAGCCCTAGTGGGTTTAACCCTAGTTTTTATTAATGCAGTGGTCTCCGGACAAAGATTAGCTTTCTTTGCTGTGCCGATGATTGTTGGTCTGCTGACGATTCTTACGGGACAAATCGCTAACTTAAAACGATTTTTGCCGATCATTTTTGCCGCCGCTCTACTTCTAGCTGTCGGTTTTTCTTTCCTTAACCCCGATTTTGTCCAACAACGCTACGATAGTGCCGTCAGCCGTTGGCAAAGCAGTCCCCCCACCGCTTTTATTCAAGATCAGTTGGATTTTGCTATCCGTAATCAGGGCGGTATTTTAGGTCGTGGACTCGGTGTGGCCACGTCTGCTGCTAGGGTTTTCGGTGATATTTCCTTTGTGGAAACCTATCACACTAAAGTTTTATTCGAGTTGGGATACATTGGTTTTGCCTTGTACATGATATTCATGACCCATCTAGTTTATCTGGCCTTCCGCACCTATCGTTCCCTCAAAGATCCGACTCTGCGAGGTTTTGCCGGTAGTTATTGGGTTTTGCTGCTCTTTGTTGCCTATCTTCCCTATTGGTATGCCCTCGATACGGATCCTGTGGGCGTTTATTACTGGATATTCGCAGGAGTAATTTTTAAATTACCCGTGATCGAAAAACAGGAAAAAGAAGCCAAAATTCTAGCGGGAGAAACCGCCACAAAATCCTCCAAAAAGGGCTTAAAATTTAAACGCAAAGGTGTTTCTTTAGCTTGAAATATGGGTGCTGGGTATTTCAGTTATCAGTTATCAGTTATCAGTTATCAGTTATCAGATGTGAGTTTTTAAGTGTGCGGTTTTCTACTGTCTTTTTACTGATTACTGTGGTTCTTCGTTACTTGGTATGGTTCGATCGGGGGGCATAAATCGACTAAATCCTTATCTGGCAAGAGATTTAATTGATTAGTTCGCTCTAGATCAAAAAAAAATTAACAAAAATCGCTAAATGCCTTTCTATATAAGGGTTACATACCTTATAACCCCCGTCCATTGCATAAGACAAACCGAAGAACCATTAAATAGAAGTTTTCTACTGTCTTTTTACTGATTACTGTTTACTGATCACTGATTACTGCTATGAATTTTCCCTCGATTTCTGTCATCATACCCACCTATCGACGTGAAGAACCCCTTAAAGATACTCTCGATGACCTACTCAAACAAGATTACCCCAATTTTGAGGTATTAGTTATCGACCAAACCGCTACCCATAGCCCCGCCATACAATCCTATCTAGAAAATCTGGCTAATCAGCACAAAATTAGCTGGTATCGGCTAGATTGGGCGAGTTTACCCGGTGCCAGAAATTATGGAGTCCGTCGGACCCAGGGCGATATCGTTCTTTTTATCGATGATGATGTGCGGCTACCGGATAATTATCTCAAAGCACATAGTGAGAATTTTGTCAAGAATCCTGAGATAGGTGTAGTGGCCGGTCGGGTATTCGATCGCATGAAATTGGGTGACTCCCAAAAAATGGTGACAGATACCAGCAAACCCTACGAAATCGACTTTTTACCCCCCCAAGCCATGGATCCCGGCATTGCTTGGTATTACATCGATCTTGTCCACACCACTAAACCCCAGCAGGTAATCTCGGCCCGGGGCTGTAATATGTCTTTCCGGAAGGATATATTTACTAAATACGGCATTTGGTTCGATGAACGCTTTCGTGGCAGTGCCGTGCGCGAGGAATCGGATTTTTGCTTAAGGTTACGCCAGACTCCCTATCATGTCTGGTACGATCCCACCGCTTATCTGGTTCATTTAGGGGAAGAAACCGGCGGCTGTCATGATATTAGCACTCGTTCTTTGAGTTATCAGACGACTTTTTATCATAATCACTTTCTGATGGCCCTGAAAAATCTCACTCCCGCTCAACAATTGCGACTCTACGCTAAATTATTTGATTGTCACGTTCTTGGCAATCCTCCCTGTAATAAAGGTGGTTCCCCGATTAAAATCCTTTCTAGGGGAATTTTTTATAGTTTAGGTTTTCTGGATGCTCTGAAAACTCAAGTAAAGTCCCTCTGGAATGATGGCCAAATTTATACAAAACTAGATAATCTATGAAAATTTTAGTCGCTAGTCATACATATATAGTTGATCTCAACTGTGAGAAACTGCGCGCCCTGACAAGATTAAATCCCAATATTGAGGTTACTATTGTTGTTCCCCAACGTTGGCAACCGGGAGGAGTCCAAAATAAAATTATTGAAAGTCAACCGAAAATAGCCGATAATTTCCGAGTCATTCCTATCTCTAATTTTAGCCAGAATAACCAAGCTTTATTAACTTTTGGTGTTGATATAATTCCTTTGTTGCAAAAATTTAGACCTGATATTATTCAGGTGGAACAGGGTTCTAAATCTCTCGGTTATGCACAATTTATTACTCTGAATCGTCTCTTAAATCTCCGGGCTAAAAATGTATTTTTTACTTGGTGGAATCTTCCCTATACTCCTAAATTTCCCATCTCTTGGTTAGAAGCTTATAACCTGAAAAATACCGATGGTTTAATCGCCGGTAATCAGGACGGAGTAGATGTTTTAAAAGAACGGGGTTACAGGGGTAAATACACCGTTTTACCACAATTAGGCGTGGATGAAGTTCTTTTTTCCCCCAGCAAGCAACCCGATTTAGCCCGATCTTTAGGCATTGAAAGCAATGAATTTGTGATTGGTTTTGTCGGTCGTTTTGTGGAAGAAAAAGGCATTCTAACGCTGATTAAAGCTGTAGCTAAATTAACAGGTAAGTGGAAATTATTACTGTTAGGTCGGGGCATCTTGAAAGATAAAATAGTCAGCGAAGCTACAGCCGCAGGAATAAGCGATCGCTTGATGATAGTGGAAAGTGTTCCCCACGATCAAGTAGTTAATTATATTAACCTGATGAACACTTTAGTTTTGCCTTCAGAAATCACCTATCAGGTCAAAACTTTAACGGCCGTCGGTTGGAAAGAACAATTCGGTCATGTTTTAATTGAAGCTATGGCCTGTCAGGTTCCTGTTATTGGTTCTGATTCAGGAGAAATTCCCTTTGTTATTGCTGATACGGGGTTAATTTTTCCCGAAAAAGATGGGGAAGCACTGGCTAAATCTATACAAACTCTCTTAGATAATCCCAGCTTCGCTCAAGAATTAGGCCAGAGGGGTTATCAGAGAGTAATGACCAATTATACTAATAAAGCCCTCGCTCAAAAACAATTGGATTTCTATCAACAATTACTCCTTCGGTGATGGGAAGCGGGGTGTGGGCTTCGGCCGTGAGCTCAGCCGAACGGGTGTGGGGTGTGGGCTTCGGCCGTGAGCTCAGCCGAACGGGTGTGGGGTGTGGGGAGAAAAAAGCTGATAACTGATCACTGATAACTGATAACTGATAACTGATCACTGATCACTGATCACTGATCACTGGTTATGAACCATTCTTGACATCCCCTAGTCTAAACGGACAGGCATCCAGCGGGGGTAATGATCGAGGTGATAACCGAGAAGCAAAAAAGTGTGAGCGATCGAGAGTTAATTTTAAAATGTCAAAGGGGTGATCGGGGTGCTTTTCGTCACCTTTACCGTCTTTATCAACCAAAAATCCGCTCTACTCTCTATCAACTCTGTGGACAGGAATTCCTAGAGGATTTTGTCCAAGAGGTATTTTTAAGAGTGTGGCACGGGTTGCCGAAATTGCGTTCACCTGAATACTTTTCCACTTGGGTTTATCGGATCACTTGGAATGTGGCGATCGATGGTCGGCGACAATTAGCCAAAAGACAAATGAGGATCGCCAAAAGCACTGATGAGGAAAACTCCCTTGATAGCGAATCCCGTCCCCAAGATAGTCCCGATTTGATGCAACTGCATTATGAGGAAGTGGTCCGACAAGGGTTGGAAATTCTCAGTTTAGAACATCGCGCTGTCCTTGTCCTTCACGATCTAGAAGACTTACCCCAAAAGGAAATCGCTCAAATCTTAGAAATTCCCCTCGGTACGGTGAAATCACGCCTTCATTATGCGCGTAAAACCATGGGTCAATTTTTGCAAAAACAAGGAGTTCTCTAATGTCCCCAGAAGATGAGAAAGTGGTTAATTTTCTGCGTCGCTATCGTCCATCGCTGCCACCTCGACCGATAGATCAAGAAGAACAGTTAATGCAAATGATTAGGGAAGAAAAGCCAGTAAATTTCCCAAAATTGCCGCCTTTATTGGGGTGGATAACTGGTATTACTGCCTTATCTGTGCTGATTTTTGCTTCCTATCGTTGGTCCGATCCTCATCCACAACTGAGCCAAATTTCCGACGAGCAGTTAGAAGCTTTTTTAGTGGAGAGTTGGAACCATAGCATCGCTCCACCGATTGCTGCTCCTAGCGTTTATAGTTCCCCTTGGATGAGCTTAAACGAGCCTCATCTCACCTATTCTACCTATAATCCTTAATTTCTTTGTGGAGGTCAATTATGTACTTTTCTACTGTCTCGATTCTCGGCACGACCATGGCTTTAACTCTAGCCGCTAACTTGGCCCCAACTGCCACTGTGCTATCCTATCCCCAAGATCGTCTATTTATCGCTCAAACTAGCTCTCCCCAGCGTCCTGAGAGTCGTCCCCGTGGGATGAATAATTCTCGAGAAAGACTAATCGAACAATTAAACCTTACCGATGACCAAAAGTCAAAAATTGCCGCTATTCGTCAGAAATACCGGGGACAAATGCAAAAATTACGGGACACCCTGAGAAGCAACGAACAAGAATTAAATAGTTTATTATCGAATAATGCCTCCGATCGAGATATCCGTTCCAAACATCAGCAAATCTCCCGCAATCGCCAAGAAATGAGTAACCTGCAATTTGAAAGTTTTTTGGAAATTCGTCAAGTCCTAACTCCCGCTCAAAGAACGGAATTTTCGCAATTAATGCAGGAACGTTGCCCTAATTCCCGCAATTGCGGACGACAATAATTCCTATCAGTGCGGATTAAGATCGAGTTTGATGGCGATACATTAGAAAAACGCAAAGGATGGGTTATTTGCCCATCCTCAACTTATCATCTACTAATAAATTATCGTTTCCAAGTGACTTTTGGTAGGATATGATTCATATCTACCCGATTTTTATACTTGGTGGCGAAGTTTAAGAGGGAATCGAGGAGAGAATCGGAGAGATAGTGAGGTTGTAAACCTAGATCGAGTAATTTCGTGTTTTTAGCGTTAAAATAATGTTCCTCTAACTCGATGCGCGGGTTGTCAAGATTGTTAATCTCCACATTTAACCCTAACGCAGAACCAGCTTTTTTCACCATCAGTGCCAAGTCACCGACGCTAAACAGTTCGGTAAATTGGTTAAAAACGCGAAATTCCCCGGATTGAGCGGGATTTGCGATCGCTAATTCCAAACAACGCACGGTATCGCGGATATCTAAAAATCCTCGCGTTTGACCACCTTTACCGTACACTGTCAGGGGATGACCGATCGCCGCTTGAATACAAAAACGGTTTAAAGCAGTACCAAAAACCCCATCGTAATCGAGACGGTTAATCAACATCTCATCCATTCCCGTTTCTTCGGTGAGGACTCCATAAACCACCCCTTGATTGAGATCCGTGGCTTTTAAACCCCACATCCGACAGGCAAAATGGATATTATGGCTATCGTGGACTTTGCTGAGATGGTACATACTACCTGGCTGTTTGGGATAGGGTAAAGTATCCTTACGACCGTTATGTTCGATCGTGATGTAGCCTTCTTCAATATCTATATTAGGTGTGCCATACTCACCCATGGTTCCCAGTTTCACTAGGTGCGCTTCGGGAAATTCCTCTTTCATCGCGTAGAGGATGTTTAAATTGCCAACAACGTTGTTAACTTGGGTTAAAACCGCGTGTTCGCGATCGATCATGGAGAAGGGTGCAGATCTCTGTTCTCCGAAGTGAACAATCGCATCCGGTTGAAACTGTCGCAGGGATTGAATCAGAAAGTCGTAGTCATTAATATCCCCGACAAAAAGATCGATCGATTTTCCCGTTAGATCTTGCCAGCGTTGAATACGATGAGATATGGGTGCGATCGGTGTTAAGGTATCGCAGCCTAATTGTAAGTCCCAATAGCGACGAACTAAACTATCAAGTATGCCTACTTCGTAACCCCTATTTGATAGATGGAGTGCCGTTGCCCAACCACAATAGCCGTCTCCGCCAATAACCAAAACTCTCATACAATATCTGTAAAGTTTATATACTCGTCTTTGGTAACTCTAGCAGTTTTGTGTCACGCTTTACCAGTTTAATCCCCGTGAATATAGCGGGGGTGTAGGGTGTAGGGTGTAGGGTGTGGGGTGTGGGGTGTGGGGTGTAGGGTGTGGGGTGTGGGGTGTGGGGTGTGGGGTGTGGGGTGTGGGGTGTGGGGTGTGGGGTGTGGGGAGAATAAATAAAATAATCTCCTATCTCCTGACTCCTATCTCCTGACTCCTGACTCCTGAATACTGACTCCTATCTCCTGATGAGGGTGTTCTAGAAAACTTGACAAGGGAACGGATTACAGAGAAACTCAGCTTGTAATCAGTGGGCTTTGCTGACGAGAAAACAAAAGCCAAAAATCTAGATAAAAAGCAGTTTTTTCGGTAACTCAAGGACTATCTGCTTTTTTACTTTTTACTTTTTACTTTATTACTTGATCTTATGCGTTGGCAAGCTCGGCAAAAATCTTCGTTTCCCTTGTTTCCCCTATACGGATTTTTGGCATTTATCGTCACTTGTCTGATTATTTGGACAATTTCTCTCTATCCTCGTTCTAATGCTCTGGTGGGGGGTGATTCTCTCCCCGCACCTTTTAGGGAGTTTCAACCGGAATGCGCGGATTATGTTCTAGAAAATAGTTCTTTTAAGGATATATCGAGAGTTTTTGATTGTAAAACCTATAAAAACATCTCCGATCGCGTGATTGTTTCCCTATCTCTCCAAAAAAACGATATTAGTCTCGATAATTGGCAAAATAACTCGGCAACAGCGATCGAATTAGCCCCCTGGCCGGAAATTCATCCCCGCGCTCAAGGGGCAAAAGTACCAGTTTTAATGTATCACGACATTTTACCAAAAAAAGAGGTATTTTTTGACGTTACTCCCGCCGAATTAGAGGCACATTTTCAATTTTTGCAGGAAATCGGGGCAACTCCTATCAGTATCGATTGGTTAATTTCCCATCTGCGGACAGGGATCCCCCTTCCCGCTAAACCGGTTTTATTGACTTTTGATGATGGTTATGGGGGACATTATCAGTATGTCTATCCTTTATTGAGAAAATATAACTATCCTGCTGTTTTCTCGATTTATATCAATAAAATGGCTCAAAAAACTGGCAGAACCAGTGTCACTTGGCAACAACTCCGGGAAATGGCCGCCGATCCTCTAGTACAGATTGTCTCCCATAGCGTCAGTCATCCCCGGGATTTAAGATTATTGTCCGATGCAGATTTGGAGCAAGAAGTCAAGCAATCGAAACAAATCTTAGAAAAAGAATTGGGCATTCCGATTAATTATTTCACCTATCCGGAAGGGAAGGCGGACGATCGAGTGAAGGAATTCGTCAAAAAAGCGGGTTATCGGGCGGCTTTATCGATGAATGACCTAGATGAGCATTTTGCTGGTCAATCCCCCGATTTACTCACGATTGGACGCTTTGGGCAATCACGCACGCGAGAAGTTGTACCGCAAGCTTGGGGAGGTGATCCCTTACCCCGTACCGATGGCGGTTTTAACTTTGCCACCACCATCCAAAAACGGGAAGTGGAGTTCCCAAGTAATACACTTGTTCTGATTAGTGGCGGGATTCCCAAAACCATCCACGCTGATAGTCGTTATCAAGTGGAGGAAATTATCGCCGGTACAGAAGCAGTCGCGGCTGTAGATGGCGGTTTTTTCTCTCTCAAGGAATTGGAATCAAATCAGATGATCGGGCCAGTTTTAAGCGAAAATGGCGGCTTTATACCGGGATATGAGGGAGAAATCGACAAGTTAGAGGGTCGTCCTTTAGTAATCATTACCGATCAATGGGTGCGTTATCTTCCCTTCGATCCTGCTCGTCATAATACCCTAGAAGGAATCGCAGCGGAGGCCGGAGATGATCTCAAGGTGACGGATGCTTTTGTCGCGGCCGCTTGGTTAGTCAAAGATGGACAACCACAATCCCGAGAATCCTTTGGTACACTTTACGGTTTTGATGCCCTGCGTCACCGGGCTTTTTGGGGGATTAATCAGGCAGGACAGCCAGTAATCGGGGTTTCCCGAGACCCGATCGATTCCATGGCTTTGGGAGAATTATTAGTACAGGCAGGTTTTCGGGACGCGGTGATGTTGGATTCAGGAGCAAGCACCTCCCTCGCTTATCAGGGTCAATCGCAAGTCCATTATACTCCCCGTCCCGTTCCCCACGTTGTCGCTTTATTTCCCCCCACAGAAACCTATATTGTTCCCGTTAGTCATGTGGGGATTCCCTGCGTAATTTTCGCCGATTCCTGTCCTGCGGGGAGTTAGGTTAGCACTATATGATCGAGTTAAACCTTAGCCCAAGATTCTACCATGGAGATCGAACGTCTTAACGCCCTTTCCGATAATTATATTTTCCTCCTCTACGATCGAGCGCAAAAAATCGCGGCCGTGGTGGATCCAGCCGAACCTGAACCCGTTTTCAGGCGATTAGAGGCTTTACAGGTGGATTTAGTCGCTATTTTCAATACCCATCACCACGGCGACCATGTGGGGGCTAATCAGGCTTTAATTAATCGTTATCCCCATCTTTGTGTTTATGGGGGAAAGGAGGATCGCGGTCGCATTCCGGGCCAGCAGCTGTTTTTAGAGGAGGGGGACCGGGTGGAATTTGCCGGTCGCTGGGCCGAGGTTTTCTTTGTCCCCGGCCACACTCGCGCTCATATTGCCTATTATTTTCCCCCGGTTAACCCCGGAGATTACGGTGAGTTATTCTGTGGTGATACCCTGTTTTCTGGGGGTTGTGGTCGTTTATTTGAGGGAACACCGGGCCAAATGGTGGCTTCTTTAACTAAATTGCGATCGCTGCCCGACCAGACCAGGGTTTGGTGCGCTCACGAATATACGTTAAATAATTTAAAGTTTGCCTTGACAGTTGACCCTAATAATGCTGCTCTGCAACAGCGTTATCGGGAAGTGGAAAAACATCGCGCTGAAGATCTGCCCACGATTCCGGCAATTTTGGGGACGGAAAAGCTGACTAATCCTTTTTTGCGTTGGGATAGTCCCGCTTTGGCCATGACCATGGATAGCAGCGAACCAATACAAGTGTTTGCGCGGCTGCGGGGGAAAAAAGATAATTTTTAAGTAGTGGCTAAGTAGGGTCTGCTGAAAAAGTACGGGCGAAGCATTCGGATAGAAAATCTACGGTTTCACCGATAGGTTATTGCCCGAATGCTTCGCCCCTACAGGACGCGGGCCGATGAAGATGCAAGGTTTTGAACGACGATTCTCTCAAAATCTTGCACCTGTTTCGCGAGAAAAGCCCCAAAACCCTTACTTTGCCTACATTTCACATTTATTCAGCAAACCCTAAGTAGGTAGGTTTTTGGTTTCTGTGGTTAGCCCCCCTTATTAAGGGGGGTAGGGGGGATATCCCCTGATTAAGGGGGGTAGGGTTGATTGATGGTAGGGTTGATTCATGAATCAACCCTACTAGGGGGTAGGGGGAATCAAAGGCAAAATCTATCCCTACAAGCTCAAGGGTTGCGGATCTAACTTCAAATCGGCAAGACTGACATCACCGTGACCATTTACCGCCACCTCTAGGGGCAAATTGCCGTGATAAGCTTGGATTAACAGGGTTTTTAAGTCCTCAATCAGGGGATAACGGGGATTGGCTCCGGTACACTGATCATCGAAAGCTTGTTCGGCTAAATGGTCTAATTTGGCCATAAATTCGGCTTCACTTTCGGGAATTACCTCTTTAATACTGGCCGGAATACCGATTTCCCGTTTTAAACATTCGATCGCTAATACCAATCTTTCCACACTTTCGGTCTCGCTTTCTCCTCCCAATCCCAAGGAATGAGCGATCCTGGCATAGCGCCACTTCACGTTAGGATATTTGTACTGAGAGAAAGTCGCCTGTTTAAAGGGGGCATCGGTGGCATTATAGAGGATGACGTGGGAAATCATCAAGGCATTGGCTAGACCGTGGGGAATATGGAAAATTGCCCCCAATTGGTGGGCCATGGAGTGACAGATGCCTAAAAAGCCATTAGCGAAGGCCATTCCTGCCATTGTCGCCGCGTAATGGACTTTTTCCCGCGCTTTCGGGTCTTTAGCTCCGTTATGATAGGAACTGGGCAAGTATTTAAACAGCAGTCGGATGGCATCTTGAGCAAGAGCGTTAGTATATTCTGAGGCTAAAACCGAGACGTAGGCCTCAAGAGCGTGAGTTAAAGCGTCAATTCCGCCGTAGGCTGTTAATTTTTTCGGCATATTTAGCACTAATTCCGGATCGACAATGGCCATGCTGGGAGTTAGAGCATAATCTGCCAAAGGATACTTAATATTATTACGGCGATCGGTCACGACGGCGAAGGGAGTCACTTCTGATCCTGTTCCCGAAGTGGTGGGAATACAAACCATCAGAGCTTTTTCGCCTAAAGGGGGCAATTCATAGACTCGTTTGCGGATATCCATAAAACGCATGGCCAAGCTCTCGAATTCTATCTCTGGATGCTCGTAGAGTAGCCACATGATTTTAGCCGCATCCATGGGGGAACCACCACCGATAGCGATAATCACATCGGGATTGAAGGTATTAATGACATTTAACCCCCGTTCGACGGTTTCTAGGGAAGGATCGGGTTCCACATCATAAAAGATATTAATCGTGATGCCGATTTCTTCTAAAACTTCCTCTAAAGCTGCGGTAACTCCTAGGTCAAAAAGAGGTTTATCGGTGACAATAAAGGCCCGTTTTTTGCCGGCTAATTCCCGAATAGCGACGGGTAATGCTCCGTATTTAAAATATACTTTTGGTGGTACTCGGAACCAAAGCATATTTTCCCGGCGCTCGGCTACGGTTTTAATATTTAATAGGTGGGTAGGTTCGACGTTTTCGCTGATGGAATTACCGCCCCAAGTGCCACAACCGAGGGTTAAACTAGGATCGAGACGGAAGTTATAGATATCACCAATTGCACCCTGGGAGGAAGGGGTATTAATTAATACCCGGGCCGTTTGTACGTTGTCTTCAAAGCGCTTAATATGTTCCCGATTGGAGGGTGCGGTATAAAGCACGGCCGTATGACCTCGACCGGCAAATAAGACCAGTTTTTCGGCTTTTTTTACCCCATCTTCAAAGTCTTTGGCTCGGTACATGGCTAAAATTGGCGAGAGTTTTTCGTAGGAAAATGGTTCCTCTAAGCCAATATTTTCCACTTCTCCGATTAGTAAGCGGGTATCTTCGGGAACGGAAATTCCGGCCATGGTGGCTAATTTTTCTACTGGTTGTCCGACGATATCGGGGTTGATATGACCATCTTTTAGGAGAATCCCGACGACTTTTTCCCTTTCTTCGGGGGAAAGAAGATAGGCCCCGCGATCAATAAATTCCTGTCGAACTTCTTCATAGATGATATCGACAACGATTACCGATTGTTCCGAGGCGCAAATCATGCCGTTATCAAAGGTTTTACTGAGAATAATCGAGGAAACGGCCATTTTTATGTGAGCAGTTTCGTCCACTAAAGCGGGGGTATTGCCGGCACCGACTCCTAGGGAAGGTCTTCCGGAAGAATAGGCCGCTTTTACCATACCGGGGCCGCCGGTAGCAAGGATTAAATTAATGCTGGGATGTTGCATTAATGCTTGGGAAAGTTCCACCGATGGCTGATCGATCCAACCAATAATACCGGCCGGTGCGCCTGCTTTGACGGCCGCTTCTAAGACTATTTTGGCCGCCGCGATGGTGCAGTCTTTGGCTCGCGGATGGGGGGAAAAAATGATGCCGTTGCGGGTTTTCAGGGCAATTAGGGCTTTAAAAATGGCTGTGGAGGTGGGATTTGTGGTGGGTACGATCCCCGCTAAAATGCCCACGGGTTCGGCGATTTTTTGCAATCCAAAGGATTTATCTTCTTCGATAATGCCGCAGGTTTTGCTGTGTTTATATTTGTTGTAGATGATTTCTGAGGCAAAATGGTTTTTAATCACTTTATCCTCTATTACTCCCATTCCTGTCTCTTGTACTGCCATTTTAGCTAGGGGAATGCGCGCGTTGTTGGCTGCTAATGCGGCTTTTTTGAAGATAAGATCTACTTGTTCTTGGTTATAGTTGGCAAATTGTTGTTGAGCTTTTTTTACCTGTTGTATCAGTTCTTCTAGCTCTTGTCTATTGGTAACTATCATAACAATTTTGTTGAAAAAATTAGGCATTTTATTCTATTATAGCGTTTTTTGGCAAGGTACTCGCTCAATCTTGGGATTTTCTTTATAGTTTCCTAAGCATTGGTATTATAGAATACTAATAATTCTAGGTAATAGGTATGGGGAAGTGGGGAGATGGGTTTTAAAGTTCGATTGCGAGTTAATCATATTATTAAAAACAATGATATTATTGTAGGGGCGAATTGCATTCGCCCTCTTTTAATAAATTCTGCTCACTTTTGAAGAAATATCTAGAGGACATTTTGGGCGCACGCGATGCGCCCCTACCATTGACACAATGATATTATTGTAGGGGCGAATTGCATTCGCCCTCTTTTAATAAATTCTGCTTATCATCACAACCTACGAGACAAATGCTTTTGGGTGCGTTACTACATTTATATTTATGGCTCTACCGAACCTGTCATGCAAAACTATCAACAACTCATGCTTGTAAAGCTTGTACAATAGGGCTTTGAGTTTTTGTTAGATTGATATTTATCAACTTTAGAGCATTGCTGGACAGAGAGGGAGCTTGGGGAATTTTC